>NZ_WIVR01000109.1:0-8052 GCF_009600525.1 Pseudomonas sp. FSL R10-1350 | reverse complement strand
TAATATCAGGGAAAAAGCTACGTTAACTGTTCGCTATGTCTCCGAACAAAGTGTTCGCTATGTCCCCGGTCCATACAGGGAGAGGGCTAGGGTGAGGGTTGCTCTTAGACCAAGATCAAAAGATCGCGAGGCAAGCTCGCTCCTACACGGCGGGGAGTCAGATAAGTCTTCTTCTATATCTAGAAAACTCCTGCAAATCCTCCCCCGCTTGTTCCTGCCCACCTCGCGGAATAGTCTCGACGCTCGCCCTATTTATCGAGACCTCACATGACAAACAAAGCGGTTATCGTCTTCAGTGGCGGGCAAGACTCGACGACGTGTCTGTTACAGGCGCTGCCCCTGTATGACGAAGTGCACTGCATTACCTTTGACTACGGCCAGCGTCACCGCGCGGAAATTGACGTTGCACGGGTGCTTTCCAAGCAACTGGGCGCCACTAAACACACCGTTCTGGAAGCCTCTCTGCTCAATCAATTAACGGTCAGCAGCCTGACCCGCGAAGATATGGCCGTGCCCGACGCCTCAGCACCTGAAAACGGTTTGCCGAGTACCTTCGTGCCAGGGCGCAATATTGTGTTTCTCACTCTGGCGTCTATTTATGCCTACCAGGTGCAGGCCAAAACCGTGATTACCGGCGTGTGCGAAACAGACTTTTCAGGCTACCCGGACTGCCGCGACGCGTTCGTCAAATCACTGAACCAGGCCATCACCTTGGGCATGGCCTACGACGTGCGCATCGAAACGCCATTGATGTGGCTAAACAAAGCCGAAGTGTGGGCGCTGGCCGATGAATACCAACAATTGGCTGTGATTCGTGACCAAACCCTGACCTGCTACAACGGCATCCAGGGCGCAGGCTGCACTCACTGCGCCGCCTGCAGCTTGCGGGCAAAAGGGTTGGCCGAGTACTTGAGCGACACAGCAGGTGTTCGCCAACGCTTGCAGGCAAAGCTGCAAAAAGCCGCATAGCGCCTTGCACGTCAGCCACTATCAACACGCTGGGCGTGTTGATAGTCAGCGAATCATTGCCGGGCGACTACCTGCTCTCCACCGTCATGTATTTGTTTAACAGCGCCCTCATGCCATACGCCGGTAACACGTTAAAAAATGCAAAGCTCACTTTGATAAGAATCTGGATAACGATCATGTCAAGGATGACACTGGTTTCCATAACGCCATAAAACGCCAGAAAGCAAAAAAGAAAACTGTCAATAATGACCGCGATAAAGGTGCTCAGGAACACCCGGAGAAACAAGAACCTCGAATTCGTCAATTCTTTAATCTTGCACAGCAAGTAGGTATTGACGTACTCCGATACCAAAAATGAAATTAACGACGCGATCAGCACTGAAGACAGGTGACCAATCACCTGGTTATAGGGCGCATCCAGTTTCCAGTCAGACAGCCCTGGCAGGTAAGTCGTTACGCTGAGCATGGCAATAATGAGTGCATTACTCACAAAGGCAAAAAATATGGCCCTTCTTGCAAGCCTGAGGCCATAAGACTCGTTGAGTACATCCACAATAAGAAAGGTCAACGGGTATAAAAAAGCCCCCGGTGTTACCACAATGCCCGGCCACTCCAGAAAAATTGGTTTGGTGGCCGCAATACTGGTGAATATGTAGAGGGTAAATAACAGCAGGTTCAAAACAACATAGATCATCCATGAACGTTCGTGACGGTCTTTGAAGTCGTAGGCGGTCACAGAGCCCTCTTGCGAATAAAGCTTTTTATGAATTGTCTTGACCTCGGCCGGATTAAAATTATCCATTACCTCGCTGCTTATTAGCTCAGACAGTTTAACTTTGATAACTTTACCGGTTGCCACCACCATGACAATGACCCGGCTTTTATGATTATCGAAGCCGAGCAGTTTGTACCTGGAGTTATCCGCTTCGCACTTACAGGTCATTGAAGCGCTCCTCGACGATATACCCGATCACACATAGCCCACTCGATTCAACCGACTGACCGTCCACGATACTGAGCCGCAAAGTGCCCGTGTCGTATGCCAAGTGGTCGCCAACCTTGTTCACACAGCCCTTGTGAACGATCAAGACATCACCGGCCCCATAAGATGCATAACGTCGATATTCCAAAATAACAGCCACCATGTTATGAGCCGAACCGAAATAGTAAGTGAGTGGAAAACGCGTCACCAATTCACCAATTGGCTTATCAAGACAACTGATTAATTGCCCTTCTTTTAGAACAGGTACAGCCGCCGGATTCATGTTCCCTTCGATTGAAGCACTCCGCTCCAGCGTTTCTTTTTCTTCAAAATCTATTCGTTCTATTTCTTCGTAAGACACGCCAAAAAAATTAGATATCTTGCGCACAGTGGAGTGCTGAACATTAGATACCTTACCTTCTAAAATATTGTAGATCGTGGTTCGTGTCAGGCCACTGGCAACACACAGTGATACCTGACTTTCTCCGCGACTCTTGATCAAATAGCGAATATTACTTTTTAAATTTTTATTCTTTTCTTTTCGATGCATCTTGCCCCCTCACACTGTACACGCCGAGCCTACGACTTACCTTCAACGCTTGAGACGGACTCATAGTGCAAATGTTTCGCCCATAAAACCAGCAAGGAAAACAAGACAAAAAATTTCATCTCACACGCAGTCTTTTTATCACGAATGAACTATCCGCCTAGCATGTAGGCAACTTGCACAGCCATAGCGTTAAAAACACGGCGAATTATCTGCACATATTTTTATTATTGATTACTTGAGATTAACCATTACTTTGGACACGTGTTAACTTTTATGAAAAGCACGTTTAATACTTATTGCACGCAGAACTGACACTCACCCAATAGCCATCCTCCCTACGCTTGGGGTTTCCCGTGAAAAAAGCATCTCCGGCTTCAATCGACTTTGTGCCAGAAGGCTCTGCAATTGACACGCTTGTGCTGGACCGCGCAGCCGCTGATCGGGCACTCGATTTCTATCTGCCCGATACGTCAATGCTCGATGTATCACCATCAGCCATTACAACACTCAAGGACAGCGCCAACCTTCAAGCCGCCTTGAGCTGTGCGTCTGATTTGCTGCGTTGCGCAGCGCGATCGGCCAATGAAGTCAGCAATGCGCTAAACGGAGTACAACGTGAACACGCGTTACTGATCATCAACAGGGTCGAAAAAGCCAGACACTACATTGAAAATTCTCTGGCCGGGCTGACAGCTTCGTGGGAAATGATCCCGGGACAACCCGATTGGCAGGCAACTGAGTGACTGACAGGGGGCGCTGGTTCGCCCCCGGCAGGACACACGCAAGTTACATCGACACAAAAAAGAAGCTGACAATCAGCCCCATGCCGACAAACCAGACAATCGAGCGCAACAGCGCCCAGTCGGCCAGGTAGCAGATGATGTACAGCAGGCGGCTGGTGATGAATAGCACCGCCAGCACATCGATGGTCACTGGTTGGGCGTTGCCCACGATGTCGGCAATGATCACCGCCGCCGCAAAGGCCGGGGTCACTTCAAAGCTGTTGAGCTGCGCGTTGTGGGCGCGTTTGGCAGACCCTTCTAGGGTGGCGAGAAACGCGCGCGGGTCATGGTTTTGTCGGGGGCCGAACTTGCCTTGGCTGAACTTGGCAATGCCGGTACAGACGTACGGCAAACACAGGGCAATCAGTACACACCAGAAGGCAACGGTCATGGGACTTTCCTTTTTAGAGTTTCATCACGAGCATGCCGATCAGCACCCGTCCACAGGCTAAGAGCCTCGGGCGGCCAAAAGGTTCTTGGCGCTGCTGGCGCTCGCTTGGTTGTAACAGCACCCGTCTAAACTTCCAGCGATCTTTTGCGCGTTGCGTGGGTCCAAACAAACCACCGCCACCTGCACCAACGCCTACGCTTACCCCAGGGTGCGCCGGGTAAAGATGTGTCCCTGAGCGCTGCGATTACATCAAACACATAGTCCGACCCGTTCGGGCTTCCATTCACTCACGCCACCACAGGATCCCGGATGCTTGAGCTTGTTGCTGCGTTTATCTGCCTGACTTCACTACTCACGTATGTGAATTACCGTTTTATCGGCCTGCCGCCAACGATTGGCGTCATGGTTACCGCCCTTATGTTTTCGCTGCTGTTGCAGGGTTTGAGCTTTCTCGGCTATCCGGGGCTCGAAGACCGTGTGCAAGAGCTGATCGGCCAGATCGACTTCAGCGATTTGCTGATGAACTGGATGCTGTCGTTCTTGCTGTTTGCCGGTGCCTTGCACGTTAACTTCAATGACGTGCGCAGTTATCGCTGGCCCATTGGCCTGCTGGCCACCTTCGGTGTACTGATCGCGACCACGGTCATCGGCAGCCTCGCTTATTACATTTTCGAGCTGTTCGGCTGGCATATCAGCTTCCTGTATTGCTTGCTGTTTGGTGCGCTGATTTCCCCGACCGACCCGATCGCGGTACTCGGTGTGTTGCGTACGGCCAACGCGTCCAAGCCGCTGAAAACCACCATTGTGGGCGAGTCGTTGTTCAATGACGGCACTGCGGTCGTGGTGTTCACCGTGTTGCTCGGCATCGTGCAACTTGGCGAAACCCCGAGCCTCAGCGCGACCGCCATGCTGTTCGCCCACGAAGCCATTGGCGGCGTGGTGTTTGGTGGCCTGATCGGGTACCTGGTGTACCTGATGATCAAAAGCATCGAGCAGTATCAGATCGAGGTGATGCTGACCCTGGCGCTGGTGATCGGCGGCTCGGCCATGGCCAGTGAGCTGCACGTGTCTGCGCCGATTGCGATGGTGGTGGCCGGTTTGATCATCGGCAACCTGGGCCGCAACAAAGCCATGAACGACATGACCCGCCGCTACATGGACGGCTTTTGGGAACTGCTCGATGACATGCTCAACGCGCTGCTGTTTGCGTTGATCGGTATGGAACTGTTGCTGTTGCCATTCTCGTGGCTGCACTTGCTGGCGGCTGGCGTGCTGGCCCTGGCGATTCTGCTTTCGCGCCTGCTTACCGTGGCCCCGGCCATTGTGCTGCTGCGTCGCTGGCGCACCGTGCCGCGTGGCACCATCCGCATTCTCACCTGGGGTGGCCTGCGTGGCGGTGTATCGGTGGCCTTGGCCCTGGCGTTGCCGTTGGGCCCGGAGCGCGACTTGATCCTGAGTATCACCTACATCGTGGTGCTGTCTTCGATCCTGCTTCAAGGCCTGACCATCGGAAAACTGGTCAGCCACGTCACCAAAGATGCGCCAGCGCCTGCTGAATCCGAACGCGCGCATTAAGCCTCAACCCCCCCCGCTCTACCGACCCTGGCTGCGATTGTTGATCGCCAACAATCGCGGCCCGGCGCTCATTTCGTCCTGTTCCCGGCGTTTCCCGTCAGCTTGGCTACACTCCTTTCAAAATGTAAAAAAGTACGTCACGAAAGGAGAAAGTGATGAGTTCGTCTGCTGCCTATGCACCACCCCGGCGCCATCTCGGCGCTTACATCGTGATCATCACCGCGTTGATTGCTTTGTGTATCACTGCGTGGCGGTTCTTTACGCCGTTATCCGGGATAACCGATTCCGGTGGCGCGATGGTCGCCATGCTGGCCGAGTTTGTGCTGTTTATCCTGGGCCTGTTACTGATCAAGACAGAGGCTGGAGGGGCCAGGGCTTTCTTCCTGTTCCTGGCTTGGGTAGGTGTTATCGGGACGTTTTTTGCCGCCTTGTTGCTACATGGCTGGTGGACTGCCGCCGTGCTGGTTGTGTGCGCTGTAGGTGTCCTCATTGAAACGTTTGGCAGCAAGCCAACAAGGAGCGCGTGAGATGAGCACAATGAAAAAGAACCTTTTGGCAGCACCTGCCCTTTGTATGCTTGCGGGCATTTCTACAGCCCATGCAGACACGACCTACGTGGTTCCACCGCCTCTTCTGGCGCAGTCCAGCGTCTCTGCTGAGGACGCCAAGCTGCCGATTCCGACCGGTAAAGAATGGGACACCTTCCACGGCCAGCTCAGCTCGCAGAAGTACTCGCCGCTGACGCAAATCAACAAGGACAACGTCGGGCAGTTGAAGAAGGTCTGGCAGTATTTCACCGGGGACATGTCTGACGGCACCGGTAAAACCCCGGCCACCGTCTGGTCCGCCACGCCTATCTTCGCCAACGACACGCTGTACGTGGGCACACCGTTCTACCGCATCATTGCCCTTGAGCCCGAGACCGGCAAAGAGAAGTGGGTGTATGACACCAAGTCCGCATTGGTGGCCGAAACCCAGCCCGCGCTGAAGTCCCGTGGTGTGTCCTATTGGCAGGAAAAAGACCCGCAAGCGGGTGTTGCCTGTCAGAAGATGGTGTACCTGGGCAACATGACCGCACAGTTGTACGCCGTTGATGCTGACACCGGCAAACCGTGCGAAAACTTCGGTAAAAACGGTGTTGTAGACGTTAACCAGTGGAACAAGCAGAACAACAAATGGCCGTTGTCGCAGTTGCAACCGCCAACCGTGATCGGCGACAAGCTGATCGTGGGCTGGGCCGGTAAAGACTGGGAATACGAAGTCGAATCGCCAGGCTCGCTGTTTGCCCTCAACGCCCGCACTGGCGAGCTGGAATGGGAATTCAAGCCGATCCCTGAAGAGGAAGCCGGCAAAACCGGTACCGCCAACATCTGGACCGCCATGTCCTATGACCCGGCGCTGGGGTTGCTGTACATCCCTGTGTCTTCGCCGTCGCCCAACTACTGGGGTGGCAACCGCACCAACCCGATTCCGCTGGGCACCTCAACCACGGCGCTGGATATCAACACGGGTAAAGTCGTGTGGTCGCGTCAGTGGGTTCACCACGATATCTGGGACTACGACATCAACTCTGCGCCGACGCTGATGGACATCACCGTGAATGGCAAACCTGTAGCGGCGCTGGTACAAGCGACCAAAATGGGCTTCCTGTTCACCGTGGACCGTCGCACCGGTGAAGACGTGTGGCCGATTGAAGAACGTCCGGTGCCTAAAGGCGAGGCCAAGGGTGAAGTCTACTCACCGACCCAACCGTTCCCGACCAAGCCTGCACCGCTGCTGGATCAGTCAAAAAAACCGGCCATCTGGAAAATCGCTGACATTGTTGGCTTTGGCCAGTGCAGCAAGATGTGGGACGGCCTGGAATACAACGGCATGTACTCGCCGCCCGGCCTCAAAGGCAATGGCGTGCTGGCCTACCCGGACAGCGCCGGTGGTGTGCAGTGGGGTGGCGTAGCGTTCGACCCGGTCAGCCAGGTCGCCATCGTCAACACCTCGCACATCGTGCAGATGATCAAGCTGTGGGATCGCGAGGCCTACGACAAACAGCCTAAAGAATCCGGTAACGAAAACGGCTTCTACCCACAAATCGGCGCGCCTTACGGCATGTCGTTGGTCAACGCGCAGAACTGGGCCGGCATGCCGTGCTGGGCTCCGCCGTTCGGTGAACTGGTGGCGATCAACATGCAGACCGGTGACGTGAAATGGCGTCGTCCGATGGGGGCTGTTCAACAGTGGGGCTGGTACATGCCGCCAGACATGGGTTCGCCAACCATTGGTGGCCCGGCGGTGACAGCCGGTGGCGTGGTGTTCATTGGCGCCTCGATGGACGCCAAGGTACGCGCCTACGCACTGGATGACGGTAAAGAACTGTGGTCTGACATCGTCATGGCCCCTGCCGTCGCCAACCCTGCGGTGTACGAATACAAAGGCAAGCAATACGTGGCCTTTGTCGCAGGCGGCAACTCGATCATGAAAGATCAAGTCGGCGACCAAGTGGTGGTGTACGCGCTGCCGAAGTAAACGCGAAGCCCTCACAGGGTCTATGACCCTGTGAGGCACCTCGTAGCAGCTGTCGAGCCTGCGAGGCTGCGTCCGATTGCGAAGCGATCGTAAACCCACAAAACCCGATCTAACTGAAGAACCTCGATAACCCGTTTACGACGGCTGCGCCGCCGGACGTAGCCTCGCAAGGCTCGTCAACTGCTACGCGATTTAACCGAGAACCTCTCGTAGCAGCTGTCGAGCCTGCGAGGCTGCGTCCGATTGCGAAGCGATCGTAAACCCACAAAACCCGATCTAACTG
>NZ_WIVR01000108.1:0-8216 GCF_009600525.1 Pseudomonas sp. FSL R10-1350 | reverse complement strand
GTCGTGCGACTGCGCAGGCGACGGCACACCGGCACTTGCTACGTGGCGCCGGGCCAAGTGCTCAACCCCGGCCGGTGCTTCGCAGGCCCAATCGTCATACGGAATGGACACATACACCGGGCCACGGGGCGCCAGGCTGGCCATGTGGATGGCCTGGCTCAGGGTGCGCGGCACGTCCTGCGCCGAGGCCGGTTCGTGGCTCCACTTCACCAGAGGTTTGGGCAACTGCGCGGCATCGACGTTGGCCAGCATCGCTTCGACACCGATCATCGAGCGCACTTGCTGACCGGCGGTAATCACCAGCGGGCTGTGGGAGTACCAGGCATTGGTCAGCGCGCCCATGCCGTTGCCGGTGCCTGCTGCGGCGTGCAGGTTGACGAAGGTCGGTTTGCCGGTGGCCAGGGCAAAGCCGTCCGCCATGCCCACCACGGCGCCTTCGTGCAGGCCGAGGATGTAGCTGAAATCTTCGGGGAAGCCCTTCAGAAACGGCAGCTCATTGGAGCCGGGGTTGCCAAAAATGGTGGTCAGGCCTTGCTCGCGCAGAATGTCGTAAGTGGCAGAGTGAACGGTTTTCATAGGGACCCTTGCAGCTGTTTTTAGACTTTGGGTTACTCTTGCAGCTGCCAGTTGATTGATCAAATCGATACTATCTCTATTAAAAATAAGCCCCATCTATATCGCTGTAGCCACTTGAGCCGCCATGAGCCACATCGACCTGAACCTGATCCGCACCTTCATCACTCTGTATGAAGCCCGCAGCGTGACCCTGGCCGCAGAACGTCTGTTCGTCACCCAGCCTTCCGTGAGCTATGGCCTGGCCCGCCTGCGCGAGCTGTTCGATGACAAATTGTTCAGTCGCACCCGAGACGGCATTCAGCCGACGTTTGTCGCGCAGCAGCTCTACCCCACGCTGCGTGATTGCCTGACACGCATTGAGGGCGCCGTGCAAAGCACTCGCCAGTTTGACCCGGCAACCACTGAGCGACGCTTTCGCATTGCGCTCTCGGATCTGGGTGAGATGGGCTTTTTATCGCTGATTCTGGCGCGCCTGAACCGCGAGGCACCGCAGGCGGAGGTCGAAGTCATACCGCTGCAGGTCGACCAGGTGGGTGAATGGCTGGCCAGCGCCAAGATCGACGCCGCGATTTGCCGCCATCCGGTGCCCGGCACCCACAACCGGGTGCTGATGCATGAGCGCTATACCTGCTTGCTCAGCGCCAGTCATCCGCGCATCCGCGAGCACATCAATCCGCAACAGTTTCTCGCCGAACGGCACGTCACCGTGACCCGTACCTCCGGCCACGGCAGCATTGAAGACGTCTTGAAGAGCATGAATGTCGAGCGGCGGATCAACCTGCACGTGCCGCATTTTTCCGTGCTGCCGAAAATTCTTCCGGGCACCGACCTGCTGGCCGTGCTGCCTGAGCAGATCGCCAGATTATTTGTGCATGACGGGGGGTTGCAGATGCTGGACTTGCCGTTCCAGGTGCCCGAGTTCGATGTCTCGTTGCACTGGAACCCCAACAGTGAGAGTTCGGCGGCGCTGCGCTGGTTTTGCGCAACCATTGCCGATGCGATTATCAGCGGCCAGGTTTAAAAGCCACCCACCATGGTCAGCGTATTCGCTGACCATGGGTCAAGCCGTGGATCAGGTTATGGACGAACCGCCGTCACTTCGATTTCTACCAGGTAGTTGGGGTTGGCCAGACCTGCCACCTGGAACGCTGAGCGGGTTGGTAGCTTGGGCTGGGCAGCCGTGCCAAAGAACTGGGTGTAGCCCTTCATAAAGCCGGCGAAATCCATCTTGCCGGTTTCATGCGTGCCCACCAGATAGACCTGCATTTTCACCACATCGCCCATGGTCAAATTGAGACTTTTTAACGTGCCTTCAATGTTCTTCAGCACATTGACGGTCTGCACTTCGGTGTCGCCATAAGCGGCCAGTGTCTTGGGATCGGCCTTGCTGTCGGCAATTGGCGGTACCACACCACTGAGGTTGACCACGGTGGCCCCTGGCGGAATTTCCACGGCCAGGGAGATCGGGAAATCAGAGTTTGGCAGCTTGTGCCGGATCACTTCAGCAGCGTTAACCTGCGTGGCCATGAGGCCGCCCAACAAAGAGGTCAGCAGGACGGTGGTGATGATGGTCTTCGACATTGTTTATTCCTTTAGGGATGAAAAAACGTAATCCATGGAGACTTTCAGCGCTGGGTGAGAACCCTAACCTCTTCGGCCGTGACCGTATCGGGGTATTGATTACCAAAATGTGTGCGGACATAGTTGACCACCGCAGCAATCTGCTGGTCATCCATGTACTTTTTGAAGCCCGGCATACCGCCTTGTCCGGAGGCCACCATGTACACCGGATACACCTTGGCGCCGAGCTTGGGGTTGGTCGACAGCGCCGGGTAAGCGCCTGCACCGTGAGCCCCCTGACCTTGGGCCATGTGGCAGCCCTGGCAGACTTGATTAAACAGCGCTTCGCCGGTCTGTTCTTCGAATTTGCCGGAGGTGGACAGGATCGGGGCGTCAGCGGCAAACGCCGTCGCGCTGCCCATCAGGCCCCACAACACAGCGGTGGACATAATCGTACGCATGGCTAACTCCCTGTCAGGCGGTTTTAGTGCTGGCGATAATGTGGGTGTGCAGGCGCTTGATCGCATCGTGCGACGACAAAATAGCGCCCTCCATCCAGGCTGGAATGTACGAGGCATGCTCACCCGCGAGCACAATGCGGCCGTCGATCTGGCACAGGTTTTTGTAGTGCTGCTGGCGCGTCTCGGGCGTCCATAATCCGTAGCAGCCGTTAGTCCAGGGCACACGATGCCAGCCAACGGCGATGCCGTTTTCGAATTCGCTGGGGTATTGCGGGTGAATCTGCGCGCCAAACTCCACAGCCTTTTGCACGCGCATTTGCGGGCTCATGGCGGTAAATTCGTAGGCATTCGGGCCCCAGATATACGCCCCCAGAAGCACGCCCTTGCCTTGCTTGCCATAGTCGGTGCTCGGGTAGCTGATCTTGCTGACGGGCGTGTCGGTGTAGGTGATGCCGCCGTAAATATGCTCGTCCTGCTCCCAGAAACGCCGCTTGAACTGCAAGCCGACCTTCACCGAAGACTCGTAAGGCACGGCGCGAATGGCGCTCATCATCGGCGCGCTGACGTCGATGGGCAGTTGCCCAAGGATCGACAGCGGCAAGGTGCACACGCACCAGTCCGCCTGCTCTTGCTGTGCCCCGCCGCTGCCATCACTGTTTTGATAGGTCACGGTCACGCCGTTGGCATCTTGCTGGATACGCGTGACCTTGGCGTTGTAATGAATCAGGTCATTCACCTGTTTCTGAAAGGCCTGAGCAATCATGTCCATGCCGCCCACCGGCTGGAAAATACTGCTCTGGAATTCGTACTCCTGGCCGCTGGCGATGCTTTGCCAGAGGTTGGAATCGAGCAGCGCCTTGCAGTCAATGGGCTCGGACGGCACGGCCTCGGGCATCAGACCGCCGCCATCATCCACAGCAAAACCCCGGCGCAGGCTGGTTTCCAGGGATTTCTTGTACGCGTTGTTGGCATCCAGCGCGCCCCACTTGCGCATCACTTCCAGCAAGCGTTCGCGGTCCTCGCGGGTCAGGGCCTGGTCCAGGCCGTGCTGGTTGACGGCCTTGCTCAGCAGTTCGGCAACATGCCCCTGAAAGTCGGCCTGCACCTCGCGATAACGCTGCGGCTTGCCACCAAACGCCTTGGTGGAATGCACCATGGCGTTGTAATTGACCTGAATAAAGGGCTCCAGCGCGACACCGAACTTATGGCAGTAATCGAGCACTGCATGGTGATGGTAAGGGATACGCCACGGCCCGGGATTGAGGTACAAGCCTTTATCAAACTCGCACTGCTGGGTCGCACCGCCCAACTCGGTAAAGCGGTCACCACCGCGCAACGTCCAGCAACGCCCGCCCGGCTTGGCATTGAACTCCAGGACCTTGACCTGGTACCCGGCCTTACGCAGTTCGTAAGCGGCAGTCATGCCCGCCAGCCCTGCCCCGAGAATCAATACTCGGGTGCCCTTGAGCGCGCCGCTCAAGGCAAAATTGCGCTCGTAGGTGGATTCCGCGGCAAAGCTCAAGGCGCTCATTGCCTGATACATCGCAGCGGCACCCGCTGTCACACCGATCCAGTTCAGCACCTTGCGGCGGCTCACAACCATTGCTTGCTCTTGCATGATCAGTCCTTTGAAGCGAAAGAAAATATCTGTGCCTGCAAGGGCCTGGAGCAAGGGCTATGCCAGCCTGTCAAAACCACTAAAAATGAATAAAATTTCATAAAAATACGCATGCGGATGCATCGGCATCGATCATGCGCGGCCGCTTTTGGTGCGCGGCGGGTGCGCCATCACTGGGCACAATCAGAACGGGCGTGCACGATGAAAACTGTAGGAGCGAGCTTGCCTCGCGATCTTTTGATCTTCTGAATGATCGCAATGCAGATCCTCCTACAAGTATTCAAATCGAATACCAACGGCGGTCCTTCGGCCCGCATCGCAGCCTCGTACCTCGTCAGCGGCTACAGGACGTGCGCGGTGTAGCGTTAGCACCCGCTCTATGAGAATCTTGCAGCCCCTGCTGTGTGGGTCTTGCGGAGAGTTCCCCTTTGGTTTCATTAAATGATTGGCTGAGCTTCACCTTTATCGCCATGCTCGTGACGCTCACCCCCGGGCCTGCGGTGATCATGTCGTTGTCCAACTCCATCAGCCATGGCCCGTGGCGGGCGATGATCGGTTCGCTGGGCAATGCCATCGGGCTGCTGCTGATTGCCTCGGCCACCAGTGCCGGCCTCGGTGCACTATTAATCGCGTCTGCCACGGCATTCCTGGTACTGAAGGTCGCGGGGGCCAGTTACCTGATTTATCTAGGCATCAAACAGTGGCGCAGCCGCAATCGCGCGTTTGATAACGTGCAGGCCAATCCTTCAGAAAATCTGTCGGGCTGGAAGCTGTTCACCAAGGGCTTCTCGGTCGCGATTACCAACCCCAAAGCCATCCTGTTCTTTGCCGCCTTCTTGCCGCAGTTCATTCAGGGCGGTGACTCCAGCCTGTCTTACCTGGCCGTGCTGATCATCACGTTTGCCGGCTGCTCGATTGTCGCTCACCTGTTTTATGCCCTGCTCGCACAGACGCTAAAAGGCTATTTGGCGACGCCAGCGCGGGCCAAAGCCCTAAACCGCTTGTTTGGCGCCTCGTTTATGGGCCTGGGCATCAGCCTGTTGACCATCCGCGGCAAAGTGGCCTGACCCCGCAACACAGGAGCTGGACGCTATGTTCAGCTCCACCCCTCCAGGCGCATCGTCGCTCGCACCAGCCGCTGTTCTTCGTTTTCGATCTCTTTAAGACTTTCACTGATGCTCTGAATATGGGCGATGGCGGCCTTGCGCGCCTGCTCCGGCAAGCGACCGGTCACGGCGTTGTACAGCCGCGCGTGCTGGCGGTCGATTTGGCGCTTTTGCGGCTCGCGGTGGTAGAGGTTATTGACCGACGCAAACACCGTGTTCAACAACAGATCAGTGAGTGAACGCAGGGTCTGCACCAGCACCGGATTATGCGACGCCTCACAAATGGCCAGGTGAAAGGCATGGTCCAGGCGTGCATGGGCAGACGCATCGAGAGAGCGGTTATGCGCATCGAGCAAGGCGTGATAACTGCGGGTGATCAGCACAAAATCGGCGTCAGTACCGCGCAAGGCGGCCAGCCGTGCAGATTCGCCCTCCAGCAAGCTGCGCACTTCAAACAGGTCATACAGCGTGCGCGGTTGCGAGCTGAACAAGTGCATCAGCGGCGACGCGCTCGCCTCGCCGGAAAGATCAGCAACGAAAGAACCCTTGCCCTGCTCGGTCTTGATGATGCCGCGAGCGCGCAGCAGCTTCAGGCCTTCACGCAGGGCGGTACGGGACACGCCGAGTTTTTCGGTCAGGCGCCGTTCCGAGGGCAGCAACTGCCCGGTCTTGAGGACGCCATCAACGATCAGGCGCTCGATGCGCTCACACACCACATCGGCCACTTGCGGGTTACGCGGTAATTCCATTCTGTCCATAAACCCTCCAACTGGTACGACCAGTTCGGTCGGCACAATCCTGTCGGTTTGCGCATACACCTAACGCATTGTTTTTAAATTTATTTTTATTTGAAACAAACAAGCGGCGCTGCAAAAACTGGTTCGACCAGTTCAACAACGTATGGACAGTAAATCGCCTCGGGCCAATGATGCAAGCCAGCACTCTCCGGCAACGGACCTCTAATAAAAATAAACAGGTGTCGCCCACCGACCATGAATATTCTTTACGACGAAGCCGTCGACGGGGTTCTGCCCGACGTCGACAAAAAAGCGCTGCTGCTGGCCCTGCAAACACAGGTGCCCGACCTGAAAATCCTGCATGAGCCTGAGGAACTGAAGCCCTACGAGTGCGACGGTCTGTCGGCCTATCGCACCACGCCGATGCTGGTGGTCCTGCCCCATCATCTTGAGCAGGTGCAGACCGTGCTGCGGCTCTGCCATGAGCACAAGGTGCCGGTGGTCGCACGCGGCGCGGGCACGGGCTTGTCGGGCGGCGCCTTGCCATTGGAAAAAGGCTTGCTGCTGGTGATGGCGCGCTTCAACAACATCCTCCACATCGATGCCGCCGCCCGCACCGCGCGGGTTCAGCCGGGGGTGCGCAACTTGGCGATCTCCCAGGCTGCCGCGCCCTATGGCTTGTACTACGCGCCGGACCCTTCGTCACAAATCGCCTGTTCGATTGGCGGTAATGTGGCCGAAAACGCCGGTGGCGTGCATTGCCTGAAGTACGGCCTGACCGTGCACAACGTGTTGCAGGTCGAGATCCTCACGGTGGACGGCGAACACCTGACCCTCGGCTCGCAAGCACTCGACTCGCCGGGGCTGGACCTGTTGGCGCTGTTCACGGGTTCCGAGGGCATGCTCGGGGTAATCACCGAAGTCACCGTCAAGCTGCTGCCCAAGCCGCAAACCGCCAAGGTGCTGCTGGCCGCGTTCGATTCGGTCGAGAAAGCCGGGCGCGCGGTGGGCGACATCATTGCGGCGGGGATTATTCCGGGCGGTCTGGAAATGATGGACAACCTGGCGATTCGCGCCGCCGAAGACTTTATCCACGCCGGTTACCCGGTCGACGCCGAAGCCATCCTGTTGTGCGAACTCGATGGCGTAGAGGCCGACGTGCACGATGACTGCGAGCGCGTGCGCCAGGTGCTGGAACTCGCGGGGGCCACCGAAGTGCGCCAGGCCCAGGATGAGGCCGAGCGCGTGCGGTTCTGGGCCGGACGCAAAAATGCGTTCCCGGCGGTGGGCCGCCTCTCGCCGGACTATTACTGCATGGACGGCACCATCCCACGCCGCGAGCTGCCCGGCGTGTTGCAAGCGATCGCTGCACTGTCAGCCGAATACGACTTGCGCGTGGCCAACGTGTTTCACGCCGGTGACGGCAATATGCACCCGTTGATCCTGTTTGATGCCAACCAACCCGGCGAGCTGGACCGCGCCGAAGCGCTGGGCGGCAAGATCCTCGAACTGTGCGTGAAAGTCGGCGGCAGCATTACCGGCGAACACGGCGTGGGCCGCGAAAAAATCAACCAGATGTGCGCGCAGTTCAACAGTGATGAGCTGACCCTGTTCCATGCCGTCAAAGCCGCGTTCGACCCCGGCGGGCTGCTCAACCCCGGCAAGAACATCCCCACCCTGCACCGCTGCGCCGAATTTGGCGCGATGCACGTGCACATGGGCCAGTTGCCCTTCCCTGAACTGGAGCGTTTTTGATGCGCAGTGAACATGATGTCGACAACAGCGCCGCGTTGCTGCAGCAGGTCAACCAGGCCCTGCACAGCGCCACGCCCTTGCGCATTCAGGGGGCTGACAGCAAGGCGTTTCTGGGCCGCCCGATGACTGGCGAAGTGCTCGACACCCGCAGCCACCGGGGCATCGTCAGCTACGACCCGACGGAATTGGTGATCACCGCTCGCTGCGGCACGCCACTGAGTGAACTGGCCGCAGCCCTGGACGCGGCGCAACAGATGTTGCCATGCGAACCGCCGTCTTTCGGCAGCCACGCAACCGTGGGCGGCATGGTCGCCAGCGGGCTGTCCGGGCCACGTCGCCCGTGGGCCGGATCGGTGCGTGACTACGTGCTGGGTACCCGCGTGATCACCGGGCACGGCAAGCA
>NZ_WIVR01000107.1:0-8239 GCF_009600525.1 Pseudomonas sp. FSL R10-1350 | reverse complement strand
CACCGGCGCCCGTGCGCAGGTTCAGGCGAGCACTTTGGCGTTTGCCGGGCAGGACCTGCGTCAGTTCGATGAACGCACCTGGCGCAAAATACGCGGCGCACAAATCGGCTTTGTCATGCAGGACGCCCTGGGCTCCCTCGACCCCTTGCGGCTGGTGGGCAAGGAAATCGCCGAGCCGCTGCACCTGCACACCGATCTCGACCGCGCGCAGCGTGACGCCAAAGTCATCGAACTGCTGCGTGCGGTGGGCGTGCCCGAGCCGGAGTTGCGCGCGCGCCAATACCCGTATCAATTGTCCGGCGGCTTGCGCCAACGGGCGCTGATCGCTTCGGCCATCGCCTGCAACCCGCGTTTGCTGATCGCCGACGAACCCACCACGGCCCTCGACACCACGGTGCAGGCGCAGGTACTGACGTTGCTCGAATCCCTGCGCGGCGAGAGCACCGCGATGCTGATCGTCAGCCATGACTTGGCCGTGGTCTCGCGGCTGGCCAACCGGGTGGCGGTGATGCACAACGGCATCATCGTCGAGCAGGGCAACGTCGACGACGTGCTGCACGACCCGCAGCATCCCTACACCCAATACTTGCTGCGCACGGGCAGGGCGGTGCACTTTCGCCGCAACCAAAGCGCGGCGCGTACACCGCTGAGCATCGTCACGGCCAAGGCCGAGCAAACGCCGCCGCTGTTGCAGGTCAACGGTCTGAGCAAATCCTTCAAGGGGCCGGACGGCAAACAGCGCACCGTGGTCAACCAAGTGTCGCTGCAACTGCGCCGGGGCAAAACCTTGGGCATCGTTGGTGAATCCGGCTCGGGCAAAACCACCCTGACGCGGATGATCCTCGGTCTGGAAACCCCGGACAGCGGCGACATCCACATCAAGGGCCAGCCATGGCTGAGCCTGTCTGCGGCAGAAAAACGCCAACTGCGGCGCAGCATTCAAGTGGTGTTCCAGGACCCGCTCAGCTCCTTCGACCCGCGCTACAGCGTGCGCCGTGTGCTCAACGAAGCGCTGGAAGTGGCCGGGCACAAGCGCAGCGAATGGCCCCGGCGCGCGGAAGAATTGCTGGTGCTGGTCAAACTTGACGCGGCACTGCTGGAGCGCCGTCCGATTGAACTGTCGGGCGGCCAGCGTCAGCGCATCGCCATCGCCCGCGCCCTGGCGGCGCAGCCGCAGATACTGGTGTGTGACGAACCGGTGTCGGCGCTGGACGTCTCGGTGCAGGCGCAAATCCTCGAACTGCTCGACGACCTCAAACAGCGCCTGGGCCTGGCCTGCCTGTTCATCTCCCACGACCTGGGCGTGATCAACCACGTCAGCGACGACGTGCTGGTGATGAAAGACGGCGTGGCCGTCGAAAGCGGCCGCGTGCGCGACGTCTTCGACCACCCGCAACACCCGTACACCCAAGCCCTGCTGGACGCCATCCCGCACCTGGAAAGCGGCCGGCGCATGGCCTTCGACTTCCTCAAGCTAGCCATTTAACCCTGATTCACGCCCTGTAGGAGCGAGCTTGCCTCGCGATCTTTTGATCTGGCTTGTGCCATGCCGTAAGGGCGAAACCGTGCAAAACGTATCCTCACCGAGAACCCCCTGAGTGACCATCGCCCAAACCCTCCCGCACACGCGCCCGTTATCGAGGCGCGTGCCGATGATCATTGGCTGTGCGCTGTGCATGGAACTGATCGACTCCACCGTCGTCATGACCGCCTTGCCGCAAATGGCCAGCGACTTCGGCGCGCCGAGCATCCGCATGAACCTGGTGGTTTCGCTCTACATGCTCGGGGCTGCGCTGTGTGTGCCGGTCAGTGGCTGGGTGGCTGACCGCTACGGGCCGCGTCGATTATTCGTGATCGCCATCTCGCTGTTTATCGCTTCATCGCTGGCCTGCGCTGCTTCCAACTCACTGCTGCAACTGTGCCTGGCGCGCATGCTGCAGGGCGCGGCGGGGGCGATGATGGTGCCCGTGGGGCAGTTGATCCTGTTGCGCTGGTCACCCCGTGAAGACCTGCTGCGCAACCTGTCGTACCTGACCATCCCGGCGTTGATCGGCCCCATGCTCGGCCCGCCGTTGGGCGGCCTGATGGTCACCTATTGGTCGTGGCACTGGATCTTCCTGATCAATGTGCCCATTGGTGTGGTCGGCATCGTGCTGGTGCTGCGCCATGTGCCGTACTACCCCGGCGTGCGTGAGCAGGGGCTCGACGTGCGCGGGCTGGCGCTCAGCGCGGTGGCCATGGCGGCGCTGGTGTTCGGCTTCGAAGCGCTGGGGCACGGCCTGTTGCCGCACCTGTGGGTGGCGCTGATGATCGCCGTCGGCCTGCTCTGCGGCGCGTTATACATCCGCCATGCACAACGCTGCGCCGAGCCGCTGCTGGACCTCAAACTGCTGCGCATCCCCAGCTACGGCATCAGCTTCTGGGGCGGCAACCTGCTGCGTCTGGGCACCTCATCGTTACCGTTTTTGCTGGTGCTGATGTTCCAGCTGTGTTTTGGCCTGAGCCCGTTGCACGCCGGGTTACTGACATTGGCCGGAGGTGCCGGGGCCTTTGCGATGAAACTGCTGGCCGTGCGCGTGGTGCGCCGTTACGGCATCCGCCGCACGCTGGTGATCAACGCCGTATTGACCGGCCTGACCCTGGCCTCATGCGCGAGCTTTACCGACGCCACCCCCTACAGCGTCATCGTGTTGATGCTGTTTGGCAGCGGGGTCATTCGCTCATTGCAATACAGCACCCTCGGCGCGCTGACCTACGCCGACGTGCCTGCCACACTGAGCAGCCGCGCCAGCAGCCTGTCGGCCATGACCGTGCAATTGAGCATGAGCCTGTCGGTGGGCCTGATGGCCTCACTGCTGGGCGTGTTGATGAACCTGCGCGGGCACAGCGTGCCGCAGACCAGCGACGTGGCCGCCATGCTGGTGCTCTGCGGCATCGCCTGCATGGCCTCGGCGCTGATATTCCGCCGCCTCGCCGCCGGGGCAGGCGAAGCCGTCTACTAACCCATATCCCCTGTAGGAGCGAGCTTGCCTCGCGATCTTTTAAAAGATCAAAAGATCGCGAGGCAAGCTCGCTCCTACATGTCGTGTGTCGTGCACCAAATCCCTCAATAGAAACTCCTCAAGCCTACACGCACTGCCGACCCGCCTGATTTCGAGCGCATATTCATGCCGATACCGTGCGGCGCTCTCCTACAGGAAGGCGTCCTATGAGCAACAAGCAAGGCGTGACGCAAACACGTCGGCGTGTGGGTGGCGATGGTGGTCAAGGGGCTTCGTACTTCGACGACATGACCCCCGCCGAACTCAAAGAACGCGACGACGGTATCAAGGCCTACGAAGCCATCCAGGCCCGACAAGATGCCTACATGGATCGACGCCGGGCTGACGTCGCTGCGCAGCAACGTCCTTACGAGGCTGAGCGTCGGGGCTGTGTATTCGCCAAGTGCAGCAAGCTGCCCGATGCCGTTATCAACTACACCGACCCCACGGGCTTTGTGCCCGTCGACAGCCTGAGCGATTACGGCCATTTCGCGATTTTGGGTGCCCGTCAGGCAGACAGTTCCGGGCTTGTCCCGTTAGAAATCATCAGTGGTGCGGTACCGGCGGGTCTCGGCGGTTTGGCCTTGGGTGGCACAGCCATGGGAGTCGCAGCAACGGCCGGCGGAACCATGATTGCGAGCCTTTTGGCAGGCTTGGTGGCCTTTTTCTGGCCGTCTGACCTTGCCGACAGCGCTCTGTACACCGAAGACCAATTGCGCTCACTCAAACAAGCCCGTACCCGCATGCGCTTGTACGTTGAACAACAGGCAGATGGCGCGCTCAAGGGCTATGGCTTCTATACCGGCACAAAACCCGAATGGGAAATGATCGACGTTATCCAGTTCAGCCAGCGCGGCTCGCAATACGTGGCGGACTTTGGTGATGGCGTCGAACTGATCTGGACACCTGCAATAGATCCAAGCGATACGCTCGGCATCCCGCCGCTAAAAGGCGCTCCCCACACACCACCTATCTGGATCTTCCCGCCGACCAAAAGCGCCGACACAATCATCGTCAACCCGATCTACCCGCCCGACTACAAGGACTTCATCCTGGTGTTCCCGGCTGATTCGGGGGTGGCACCGCTTTATATTGTGTTGAGTGTGCCGGGGCATGGTTATCACAAACCACCTGATTTATTGCCAGCGTTTCCTGACGCCGTCAGTGCTCGCCCAAAGTCATCAGTTCAAGGGGGAGGGAAAAAACGAAATAGGTGGGTTGATGGTAGAGGCAGAATCTATGAGTGGGATTACCAGCATGGGGCAGTCGAAATGTATGACAAACAGGGCAAACACTTAGGTGAGTTTGATCCCGATACAGGCAAGCAAACCAAACCTGCAAAAAATGGACGTACCACCCCTAAATAGACCAGAGTTAACTATGAAATTACGACTAACAGGCTTTCTCCCTGAACCGACGGATGATGACCGTGTGAAGTTCAAGTTCTTTATCGATGAAAGTCTTCAGAACTCAGCGCTGGACATCATGAGATGGACACATTTAGAAGAAGCCTTAGGCGGTGAGCAGGAACTCACACCCGATCAAGCTGCATTGTTCGCGAAGCTGTTGGAAGAGCCGATAATTGTCGATTTGACGCTATTTATTGGCTGTGTTGCTTAACTTGGTGGGTATTAGAACGTTGACCTTACAGGCGCTGCCAATCCAGCGCCTGCCACTGCGCAATGCCTTACCCCAACAACCCGCGCCCGGCCAGATTCTTCATCAAGTCGCCCACGCCGAACGTCCAGCGCGGGGCCTGGTCGCTGGTGGTTACACGGTTGTGCAGGGCGCCCAGGGTGGTGGAGGCAATGCTCACCACATCGCCCGGTTTGTGGGTGAAGCCTTGGCCGGGATGGTCGCGGTCGTCGGTGGGGGCAAACAGGGTGCCGAGGAACAGCACAAAGCCGTCCGGGTATTGGTGATTTTCGTTGAGGGTCTGTTCGGCCAGGTCGGCCGGGTCGCGGCTGATCTGGTTCATTGAGCTTTTGCCGTTGAGCACGTAGCCGTCTTGCCCTTCAACCCGCAAGGTCACTTCACAGTTGCGCACGTCGTCGAGGCTGAAATGCTCGTCGAACAGGCGGATAAACGGCCCCAGGGCGCACGAGGCGTTGTTGTCTTTGGCCTTGCTCAGCAGCAGCGCGCTGCGACCTTCGAAGTCGCGCAGGTTGACGTCGTTGCCTAGCGTCGCGCCATGGATGCGGCCCCGGCTGTCGACGGCCAGCACCACTTCAGGCTCAGGGTTGTTCCAGCTGGAGCCGGGGTGGATGCCAATCGCGTTGCCGCTACCGACGGCGGCCAAAATCGGCGCCTTGGTGAAAATTTCGGCGTCCGGGCCGATGCCGACTTCCAGGTACTGTGACCACATTTTTTGTTCGATCAGCACCTGCTTGAGGCGCATCGCCTCGGGCGAGCCGGGCTTGAGGTCGCGCAGGTTATCGCCGATGGCCGCTTGCACCAGGGCGCGGATTTCTTCGGCGCGCAGGGCATCGCCACCGGCTTTTTCTTCGATGACCCGTTCGATCATGCTGGAGGCAAACGTCACGCCTGCGGCCTTGATCACTTGCAGGTCGGTTGGGGCCAGCAAGTAAGGTTTTGCCGGGTCGCGCTGTTCGCCGCTGTTGGCCAGCAACGCCTCGATCGAGCCCAGCGATGTGCCACTGATTTCGCGCACAGCTTGCAAAGGTTGATCATGGTCGAGCAACAGGCTGAGGGTCGCGAAGTGCGCACTGCAGTCGATCACTTCACCGTCACGAATCACCGCCACGGCCGGGCCGCCGCGTTCGCCGGGGAGCCACACGCGACCGACCAGGGTTGCCCGTTGCCAGTCGTGCGGCAGGGAGTTTTCTATGTTCAATTGCAGCGTGTTCATGGGGGCAATCCTCGAATTTTGGGCGAACGTGTCCTGTAGGAGCGAGCTTGCCTCGCGATCTTTCAAGATCAAAAGATCGCGAGACGAGCTCGCTCCTACACAGGGAGCTAAGCGTTAATGAGAGTGGCGCGGCGGGCCGTTTTCCGGGATGACGCGCCAGTACAGGGTGGCCGGTTCCAGGCAGCCGCCGGTGGACAACTGGCCGACCAGTTGGCGGTACAGTTCCTGCCACGGGGTTTGCGACGGAGCCAGTGGTGGCAGCGGTTCTTTGCGACGCTCGTCGAGTTCGGCTTCGTCCACCAGCAGGTTGACGCTGCGCGCATTGAGGTCGACGCGCAGGCGGTCACCGGTACGCAGCAATGACAAGCCGCCGCCCACCGCCGATTCCGGGGACATGTTGAGGATCGACGGGCTGGCCGAGGTGCCGCTCTGGCGACCGTCGCCCATGCACGGCAACGAGTCGATACCGGCCTTGATCATGGCGGACGGCGGGGTCATGTTGACCACCTCGCCACTGCCGGGGAAGCCTACGGTGCCGCAGCCGCGAATCACCAGAATGCAGCGCTCGTCGATGTCCAGTGACGGGTCGTTGATGCGCGCCTGATAGTCTTCCGGGCCTTCAAAGACGATGGCCCGCGCTTCAAAACTGTTGGGCCGCTCGGGGTCGCTGAGGTAGGTGCTGCGAAACGCCTCACCGACCACCGACATCTTCATGATCGCGCTGTCGAAGAAGTTGCCGCTGAGCACGATAAAGCCTGCGCGGTGCATCAACGGGTCTTCGTAGGAGCGGATCACGTCGCGGTCGCCGGTCACACAATCGGCCACCACTTCGCCCATTTTGCGGCCGCTCACGGTCAGGCAATCGCGGTGCAGACGGCCGACTTTATCCAGCTCGTGCATCACCGCCGGAACGCCGCCCGCACGGTGGAAGCTTTCGCCCAGGTATTCACCGGCCGGCATGCAGTTGACCAGCAACGGCACGTCTTCACCGACGCGCTGCCAGTCGTCCAGCGACAGGTCGATGCCGCTGTGGCGGGCGATGGCGATCAGGTGCGGCGGGCAGTTGGTGGAGGCGCCGAGGGCCGAGGCCACGGCGATGGCGTTTTCGAAGGCGGCGTGGGTCATGATCTGCGACGGGCGCACGTCTTCGCGCACCAGATCGACAATGCGCATGCCGGTGGCATAAGCCATTTGCCCGCGCTCGCGGTACGGCGCCGGAATGCTCGCGCAACCTGGCAACGACATGCCTAACGCTTCGGCCAGCGCGTTCATCGACAGCGCGGTGCCCATGGTGTTGCAGTGGCCCACCGAGGGCGATGAGGCGGTGGTCAGGGTCATGAACCCTTCGTAGTCGATCTCGCCCGCGCTGAGCAAATTGCGCGCATGCCACAGCACTGTGCCGGAGCCGATGCGCTGGCCTTTGTGCCAACCGTCGAGCATCGGCCCGCCGGACAGCACAATGGATGGCAAGTCGGTGGTGGCGGCGGCCATCAGGCACGCCGGGGTGGTTTTGTCGCAGCCGGTGGTCAGCACCACGCCATCCAGCGGGTAGCCGTGCAGCACTTCAACCAGGCCCAGATAGGCCAGGTTGCGGTCCAGTGCGGCGGTCGGGCGGCGCGACTGCTCGGCAATCGGGTGCACCGGGAATTCCATCGGGATCCCGCCCGCATCGCGGATGCCATCCTTGACCCGCTTGGCCAGTTCAATGTGATGACGGTTGCACGGGGTCAGGTCGCTGCCGGTCTGGGCGATACCGATAATCGGCCGCCCCGATTGCAGTTCAGCGCGGGTCAGGCCCTGGTTCATGTAGCGCTCAACGTACAGCGCAGTGAGGTCAGCATGGCTGGGATCATCGAACCATAACTGGCTGCGCAGGCGGCGTGGGGTGGATTCGGTCATGGCAGGCTCCAGCAAATTATTTTTATTCAGGCAAAGTGTTGTTGCGGCGTAACTGGCGGATCAATCCGGCGTGATCAAGTTCGCCGTCACCGGCCTCGACCATGGCTGCAAACAGCCCGTCGACGAGGCTGGCCACCGGCAGCGACAAGCCGAGCTTGTGCGCCTGGGCGAGGGCGGTGCGGGTGTCTTTGAGTTGCCATTTGGCCGGGCCACCGGGGGTGAAGTCGTTGGTCAGCATGCGCTGACCGTGTTGACGCCAGATTGGTGAATCGACAAAACCGCCCATCAAGGCTTCATGCACCTTGGACGGGTCGGCGCCGCCGCGCTCGGCCAGCAGCAGGCCTTCGGCGACGGTGGCGATGGTGCTGGCCACGATCAGTTGGTTGACCAGTTTTGACAGCTCGCCGGTGCCGGCCGGGCCGACATGCAC
>NZ_WIVR01000106.1:0-8600 GCF_009600525.1 Pseudomonas sp. FSL R10-1350 | reverse complement strand
GGCGCAGGCCCGGGTTGAAGTGGCAGCGGTGTCGGTGGCGGCGGTCAAAACTGCGCCAACCCCGCGAGCGGCTCCTGTAGCCCGCGAAGCCAATGAGCGCCCGCTGGCCTCCCCGGCTGTACGAAAACGCGCATGGGACGCCGGGATTGAACTGCGTTTCGTGCAAGGCAGCGGGCCTGCGGGTCGCGTGCTGCATGACGACCTTGATGCCTACCTGGCACAGGACACCAGCACCAGCGCTGCACCTGCCAGCGGCTACGCCATGCGCACGGATGAACAGCACATCCCGGTGATCGGCCTGCGTCGCAAGATCGCGCAGCGCATGCAAGATGCCAAACGCCGCGCCGCGCACTTCAGCTACGTTGAAGAAATCGACGTGACCGCACTCGAAGAGTTGCGCGCCCAGCTCAATCAGAAATGGGGCGAAACCCGCGGCAAGCTGACCTTGCTGCCATTTTTGATGCGGGCCATGGTTGTGGCCTTGCGCGACTTCCCGCAGATCAACGTCCGCTATGACGACGAAGCGCAAATCATCACCCGCTTTGGCGCCGCCCACATTGGCGTGGCCGCGCAGAGCGATGGCGGCTTGATGGTGCCGGTAGTTCGCCACGCAGAAAGCCTGAATTTGTGGGCTGCCGCCGATGAAATCGCCCGTCTGGCCAATGCCGTGCGCACTGGCAAGGCGACCCGCGAAGAACTGTCCGGCTCGACCATTACCCTCACCAGCCTCGGCGCGCTGGGCGGCATTGCCAGCACCCCGGTGGTCAACCTGCCGGAAGTCGCCATTATTGGCGTCAACCGCATCGTCGAGCGCCCGGTTGTGGTCAAAGGCCAGATCGTGATCCGCAAAATGATGAACCTCTCCAGCTCTTTCGATCATCGCGTGGTCGACGGCATGGACGCGGCGCAATTTATCCAGGCCATGCGTGGCTTGCTCGAACAACCTGCCAGCCTGTTTCTGGAGTGACTATGCAACCCACTCATCACACTACGTTGCTGATTATCGGCGGCGGTCCTGGCGGCTATGTGGCAGCGATCCGCGCCGGTCAGCTAGGTATTCCAACGGTCTTGATCGAAGGCCAGTCGCTGGGCGGTACCTGCCTTAATGTCGGCTGTATCCCGTCCAAGGCGCTGATCCACGTGGCCGAACAGTTCCACACCACGCAGCGCTACAGCACTAACCAGTCGCCTTTGGGCATCAAGACCCAAGCTGCGACCCTGGATATCAACCAGAGCGTGCAATGGAAAAACGGCATTGTTGATCGCCTGACCACCGGTGTTGGCGCGTTGCTGAAAAAGCACGGGGTCAAGGTCATTCATGGCTGGGCCAACATCCTTGATGGCAAAGCCGTGGAAGTCGACGGGCAGCGCATCGAGTGCGAGCACCTGTTGCTGGCCACCGGCTCGCAGACCGTGGATTTGCCAATACTGCCGATTGGCGGGGCCATTATTTCGTCCACCGAAGCGCTAAACCCTGCCGCGATCCCCAAACGCTTGACTGTGGTGGGCGCGGGTTATATCGGTCTGGAACTGGGCATCGCCTACCGCAAACTGGGCGCAGAAGTGACAGTGGTCGAGGCCCGTGAGCGGATCTTGCCGACCTATGACAAAGACCTGACATTGCCGGTGGCTGAATCGCTCAAAGCGCTGGGCATTACTCTGTACCTTGAGCACAGCGTTGAAGGCTTCCAGGCCAGCAGCAAAACCCTGTCGATGCGCAATCGCATGGGCGAAAGCCAAACCCTGGAAACCGATCAGGTGCTGGTCGCCGTCGGTCGCCGCCCGCGCACCCAGGGCTTCAACCTGGAAACCCTGGCGCTGGCCATGAACGGCTCGGCAATTCGCGTCGACAACCGTTGCCACACCAGCATGCGCAACGTCTGGGCCATCGGCGACCTCACCGGCGAACCGATGCTCGCGCACCGGGCCATGGCGCAAGGTGAAATGGTGGCCGAGATCATTGCAGGCAAACAGCGTGAGTTCAGCCCGGCAGCCATTGCGGCGGTGTGCTTTACCGACCCGGAAATAGTCGTGGTGGGCAAGAACCCGGCAGACGCTGAAGCGGCAGGGCTGGACTTTATCAGCGCCAGCTTCCCGTTCAGCGCCAACGGCCGGGCCATGACCCTGGAATCCAAAGCCGGTTTCGTGCGCGTAGTCGCGCGGCGTGACAATCATTTGATTGTTGGCTGGCAAGCCGTGGGCGCCGGGGTTTCCGAGCTGTCGACCGCCTTTGCCCAGTCGTTGGAAATGGGCGCTTGCCTGGAAGACATCGCCGGCACCATCCACGCTCACCCGACCTTGGGCGAAGCCGTGCAAGAAGCCGCCCTGCGCGCCTTGGGGCATGCGTTGCATTTGTAACAGCCTCTTGTAGGAGCGAGCTTGTCTCGCGATCTTTTAAACGGTCAAAAGATCGCGAGGCAAGCTCGCTCCTACAGATCATTACGGGCTTTTAAACAGGCTCCATAGAAACGCCAGCAAACCTCCCAATGTGGCAATCCCGGCCAACCATCCCACCGCTGACAAGCCTTGCCAAACGGGCCCGGCCGCGGCTATTTGCGGGCCAAAAGCAATCAGCAGCGCGCTGATCAACAACGCCAGTGACAGACGGGTCGAGGCTAACCGCAGCGAGCGCTCCAGGCGTTCCAGCCCCGGCATATCGACCTTGAGGTCGACCACACCGTGCTTGAGCCGATGCACCATCAAGCGAGTCAGTTTGGGCAAATCCGCCAACACCCCGCGCCCCAGTTGCACCCCCTCAATGCCCAGACGCTTGGCGGCTTTCCAGTCAAATTGCTCACGCAGCATCTTCTCTACTGCAGGCCTGGCCGTGGCCACCAGATCAAGCTCCGGATCCAGCTGTGTCAACACGCCATCCGCCGTAATCAGCGCTTTAAACAGCACCAGCAAATCCGCGGGCAGCGGCAAGCGGTATTCACGGATCAACTCAAGAAAGTCGGTGATCAAGGCGCTCATTTTCAGAGGTCCGCCTTTTTGTCTCGACATATATTCGCGGGCCGCCTGCTCGATCAGCGACAGGTCTTGCACCCGCTCGCCACTCCAGTCAATCAAGACGCCCACCAATACCTCGGTGCTGCCTTCGGTCAAAGCCCGCATAAAGTTCATGACTTCAAGCCGACGGCGCTCATCAAGGCGCCCCACCATGCCGAAGTCGATAAACCCCACGCGGTTATCACTCATTGCCCGCAAGTTGCCGGGATGCGGATCACCATGAAACAGGCCATCTTCGAGCAACATTTTGATAAATGCCTGCGCCCCGCGTTTGGCCAGCAGGCTCGGGTCCAGCCCCTGCTCTATCAATGCGGCACGGGTCAACGGGGTAAAGCTGGGCAAAAACGCCTGAACCAATAAACGCTGGCTGCTGAACGCCCAATAAATAGTCGGGATGACGATGTGCGGGGTCTGCGCAAAATTCTGCGCCACGCTGTCGCAGTTTTGCCCCTCTTGAGTGAAGTCCAGTTCTTCGAGCATCGCCCTGGCCAACTGCCGAACCATCTGGCGCGGTTGATACAGCGCCAGCGCATCATTTTGCTCAATCAACTGCGCGAGGCTTTCCAGCAACTGCAAATCGGCGGTCATTTGTTGGCGCAAGCCGGGCCGCTGTACTTTGACCACCACCGCCTCACCCGTGAGCAACCGCGCGCGATAGACCTGAGCCATCGATGCCGCCGCCAAAGGCTGTGTGTCAAATTCGGCAAACGCCTGCTCCAGCTCACAGCCCAGATCTTCCAACACTTGGGCTTCAAGCTCACACCAGGGCAAGGTCGACGCCTGACTGTGCAAGGCTTGCAGTTCTTCAACCCACGCAGGCGGCAGGATGTCACTGCGGCTGGCGAGTATCTGCCCGCACTTGATAAACGTCGGCCCCAACGTTTCCAGGGCCATGCGAACCCGCTGCGGGGTAGTAGCGGGCAGCGAGTCGCCGGGTTCGGCCTTCACCTCGGCGAGCAAGCGCCCCAGCCCCAGGCGAATCAAGACGTCCTGCGCGCCAAAGCGCACCAGGGTCGCCACAATGTGCTGCAGCCGGCGGTGGTGTTTCAAGGCGGTCCAGGTGGGTTCAAGCATCAAGTCACGTCCCTTTAAAAGTGCTGCCATGTGCCCTTCGGGCCTTTAACTGCGACCACAGCACGGCCTAATCATTCGATTGATTTAAGTTCGCTTGAGTCCGGAGCGAAAGCCTGTGCAAGCAAACACTGGGCGTGGTGGCCTAACACCAGTAGAATCGCGCTCTTTTTTCCAGGGCGCTCGCCATGACCTCTCCCAAAACCCCGCATGAAGCCGAGTCCCAGACCAGCGAACTGGTCTTTGGCCTCGAAGACCGCCCCAAGCCGTGGATCGGCTTTCTGGCCGCGCTGCAACATCTGTTGGCCATCATCGTGCCAATCGTTACCCCCGGCCTGCTGATCTGTCAGGCGCTCGGGGTGTCGAGCCGCGACACCAACTTGATTGTCTCCATGTCGCTGGTGATTTCCGGCATCGCGACCTTTGTGCAATGCAAACGCTTCGGACCCTTTGGCGCCGGTTTGCTGATTGTTCAGGGCACCAGCTTCAACTTTGTCGGCCCGCTGATTGCCGGTGGCGCGTTGATGGTCAAGCAAGGCACCCCGGTCGAGGGCGTGATGGCCGCGATTTTCGGTGTGGTAATTGCCGGGTCGTTCGTCGAAATGGGCATCTCGCGGGTCTTGCCATTTGTTAAACGCATGATCACCCCGCTGGTCACCGGTATCGTGGTGCTGATGATTGGTCTGACGCTGATTAAAGTCGGCCTGATCAGCATGGGCGGCGGTTTTAGCGCCATGGCCAATGGCACCTTCGCCAACGGTGAAAACCTGATGCTGTCCGGCGTGGTGCTGGCCATTATCGTTATCCTCAACCGTATCCCGCTGGTGTGGATGCGCAGTTGCGCCATCGTCATCGCTTTGGCGGTGGGCTACGCGCTGGCGGGTTATCTGGGCCGTCTGGACTTCACCGGCATGCATCAGGCCGAAGTGTTCCAGGTGCCGGTGCCGCTGCACTTTGGCCTGGGGTTCTCGTGGGCATTGTTTATCCCGATGCTGGTGATTTACCTGGTGACGTCGCTGGAAGCGATTGGCGACGTGACCGCCACCAGCAAAATATCGCGCCAGCCAGTTGAAGGTCCGGTGTGGATGCAGCGCATCAAGGGCGGCGTGCTGGTCAACGGCGCCAACTCGTTGCTGGCCGGTGTGTTCAACACCTTCCCAAGCTCAATCTTTGCGCAAAACAACGGCGTGATTCAGCTCACCGGGATTGCCAGCCGCCATGTCGGTGTATGGATTGCCGGCATGTTGATCCTGCTGGGCTTGTTCCCAAGCGTGGCCGGGGCCATCCAGGCCGTACCGGAACCGGTACTGGGCGGCGCGGCCATGGTGATGTTCGGTGCGGTGGCCGCGTCGGGGATCAATATCCTGGCGAGCATTCAACTGGACCGTCGCGCACTGCTGATTATTGCCGTGTCGCTGGCCTTGGGCCTGGGCGTGTCGCAAGTGCCTGAGTTCCTGGCCCATATGCCAGCAGCCTTGCGCAATGTGCTGGAGTCCGGGGTCGCCACAGGCGGTATTTGTGCCTTGCTCTTGAACTGGTTCCTGCCAGAAACAGAAGCCAGACCAGCCGTCTGATACCCCGCCGTGCAGGATTGCTCAGCAGTAATCCTGCATGGAGTTGGCAAATATCCTACTTGTTAGTAGGCATTTACAGCTCCTACCCTTTCCCTATTTCATTGCTTGAATTACTCTTTTTTGTGACCCCTCTGGCTTTCACGGGCTGCATCTATGAGTACATACGGATCACGCTTAAAACAGGAACGTCTACGCCTGAAGCTGACGCAAGAACTTTTCGCCGACGCTGGCGGGGTTGGGCGTTACGCACAAGGCTGTTATGAGCGGGACCTGAGCATGCCTCGCGCCGATTATCTGGCCGCCATCACCTTGATCGGCGTGGATGTGCTGTACGTCATCACCGGCCGTCGCACCGTGCACAGACCGCACCCCTTCAGTGGCTCAGTACACAAAGGCTCTATGACCGAACACTAGGTGCAACGGCTCAGGCATGCACCCAGCGCCGGTGCAGGCTGCGCGCGCAAGCATCCAGGGCAAAACCCAGCACACCGATCAGCACCACCATGGCCATCAGTTCGGAGTAAGCCAAGCGGTCACGCGTGTCGAGAATGAAGTAACCCAAACCGGCACTCACACCAAGCATTTCGCACGGCACCAGCACGATCCACAAGATCCCTATCGACAACCGCACCCCGGTCAAAACATGCCCAAGAACCCCCGGCAGAATGACCCGGCGTAGGGTTTCCCATCGCGTGGCACTCAGACTTCGGCTCAGTTGCAGCCACCTCGGGTCCAGTTGCCGAACACCGGCGATGGTATTGAGCAAAATCGGCCACACGGCGGCAAACGTCAGCAAAAAGTAGATCGGCTGATCGCCCACGCCCATCAGCATCACCACCACCGGCATCCACGACAGCGGCGAGATCATCCGTAAAAACTGAAACGCTGGCGTGGTGGCCGCTTCGAGGTTGCGCGAGCCGCCAATCAACAAGCCCAGTGGCACGCCGATCAACAGGGCCATCAGCAAGCTGATCAGAATGCGCTTTACGCTCACCCAGACGTTGTCATAGAGCTGTGCACTGCCGAGCAAGTCAAACAGGCTGGCAAAGGTGGCCTGTGGCGAGAAACGCGCCGACAGCCCCTGCGCGCTGCCGAACAGCTCAATGCCCAGCCACCACAGCAGCAACAGGCTCAACAGCCCGGCGACGCCGAGCAGCCATTGGCGTGCAAGTGAAGGTGCTTGGGTTTTCAAAAGCCGAACTCCTCGGTGCGCTCAAAACTATCGGGCAGGCCGAAAGTTTTCAGGCCACCGACGCTGGCAATGCTGTTTTTGACGAAACGGTCGTCCACCAGGTCCTTTGCCACCTGTTTAGGGTCAAGGTCTGCGAGAAAACCGTTATCGCCCTGAATCAGCGTGTGTTTGAGGCGCGTGACCAGCTCTTCGGTGTAGCTCGGGAAAGGATAAGGCTGGAAGTCGATGCGCTGTTCATCCCAGTTCGCGTGCCGGATCGCACCGTCATGTTCATAGCCCGTGCGCTCCGTGGCCGCTGGGGACAGCACCCGTTGCAACACTTGCGAGCTGTGCGGGGTGTAGCGATTTTCGCCGTCTTTGGCCAACAGTTTGGCGGCCTGCTCACGGTTGTCGCGGGTCCAGACTTGCGCTTTAACAATGGCATTCACGACTTTTTGCGACCACTCGGGGCGATTGTTCAAATCATGCTCGTGCATAAACACCACGCAGCAGGCGTGGTTGCGCCACATGTCCCCGGTAAAGCGCTGTACTCGCCCAACCTTGAGGTCTTCCGCCAGGGCATTGAACGGCTCTGCAACGATGTAGCCAGCGATGCGCTGGGTGGCCAGTGCTGGCGGCATGTCTGAAGGCGGCATCACCACCAGGTTGACCTCGTTCGCGGCCAACGGGCTGTTGACGGGCCGTGTCACCGGCTGCAAACCGTTTTCACGGAATAACTGCTGCACCACCACGTTGTGGATCGAGTACCAAAACGGGATTGCCACCGATTGCCCGCCCAATTGCTTGACGTCGGTAATCTGCGGCGCCACGGTCAAACCGGAGCCGCCTACATGGTTCCAGGCCACGACTTTGGCCGGTACCTTGCTGCCATAACGCGCCCACACCGTCATTGGCGACAGCAAGTGGATCACGTTGACCTGCCCCGAAATAAACGCCTCGATCACCTGTGCCCAACTGCGCAACAGCACCGGGCGCTCGGCCTTGATGCCTTCGGCTTCAAACAGGCCATTGTTATGCGCAACCAGCAGGGGCGTGGCATCGGTGATGGGCAGGTAGCCAATGCGAACGGGCGCATCCGGCTCGGCAGCCGCCCGCGCTTGCAAGCTGGCCAGCATTGGCAAAGCGCCCGCTGCGGTGAGCATGGCACTGAGTTTTAAAATGTCACGTCGAGTGTGGGTAAAGTCGTCCAGGCACATGTTCACGCTCCAGCGAGTTGGGCAAAGGGTCAATAACTGCATCGGGTTTGCGGCTTGCCCGCCGAAGGGTTTTAAGAATGTCTATGCGCAAGGCACCCAGTTCATCGATCCGCTCGTCGCGCGGCTGCGCCAGATCAATGCGCCACTGCGCCACCGTCTGCGCCGGGCTGTGACCCAGTAGCAGAATTCGGTCGCTGAGCAGCAGGGCTTCGTCAATGTCATGGGTAATCAACAATGCGGCGGTGTTGTGCCGCTCGATCACTTTGAGCAAGAGCTGTTGCATGTCGGCGCGGGTCACTTCGTCGAGCGCGCCAAACGGCTCATCGAGTAAAAGCACGTGGGGTTGGCGTGCCAGACACCGCGCCAATGCGACCCGCTGCGCCATGCCCCCCGACAGTTGCGCCGGGTATTGGCCGCGTGCGTGCTGCAAGCCCACCTCGGCAATGGCCTGGTCCACCCGCGCCTTGCGTTCGGCGCCGGAGACTGTCGGCTGGCTGGCGAAATCAAGGCCAAACGCGACGTTGCTTTCAAGGCTCAACCACGGCAACAGGCTAGGGT
>NZ_WIVR01000105.1:0-8943 GCF_009600525.1 Pseudomonas sp. FSL R10-1350 | reverse complement strand
GCGGGGCACTGAATGACTGGCTCGGTGCGGGTGCCGGAGCTGGCTCACGGCTGCCGCCACCAAACAGGCTGGACAGAAAACTGCCGCCCGTAGCGGCCGGCGCAGGTGCAGCCGCCGCAGCGCGGGCTTGCTGCAACTCGGCTTGCAGTTGTTTGTTCTGTTGGTCGAGCTGCTTGATCGCCGCCTCTTGCACCAGAATTGCTTGGGTCATGAAATACGTCGCCAACGGCTGGCGTGCAATGTGATCGTTGATCAGCGACTGCGCTTGCGCGTCTCGCGGGGCCGCCTCTCGTTCAGCCTGTTGCAACCGGGTAAATAGCCCGTCAATCAGGGTTTGCTCTTCGCTGTTCATGACGACCTCGTTCGATTGTCGAAAAATCTGCTAACCGCCCACTACAGTAGGCACTCAAAAGTTATGGGGACGTTACGAGAAGTTTCAATGAACCTTTACCCAGCTTTACATTTGCTAACCGTCGCGTGTCATCGGTTAAAGTGGCGGACTGTTTCCAGACTGCTGAAACCTGACAATGAATCCGCTTACCGTTCTTCGTGACTCTCTGTACTTCATCCAGCGCAACCTCGGCCAAGTCATCACCCTGTGCTTGCCCTTGGTGATTCTTGAAGCCGTGCTGCAATACGTTGTGGACGACGCGGTAGGCCCGAATGCGTCACAGGGCTACGCGCTCATCGTCGGCCTGCTGGTGTACTCGCTGTACACCGGGGCGCTGATTGTGTTCCTCGATGCCCGCAGCCGCGGCGAAAGCCCGAGCAACCGCGACGTGCTGGCCCGGGCGCTCAGCCTGTGGCCCAAGTTCACCCTGTTGGCCGCCATCAGCACGCTGTTGATTGTGCTGGGGCTGTCGATGTTCTTTATTCCTGGCATCTACCTCACCGTGGTTCTGGCGTTTTCCGAGTACAACCTGGTGCTGCGCGGTCAGCCACCGCTGACGGCCATCAAGTCGAGCCTGATCATGAGCCGCGGCCATTTCTGGCGGATCTTCGTCTGCATTCTGGCAGTCATGGGGCCTTTGCTTCTGCTCAAGCAACTGAGCTTTTCGCTGGTCCCTGAAGACACCAACGCGGTGGTGACGGTGGCACTGGAAAGCTTCAACAGCTTTTTGCAGTTGTTCCTCTCGGTGGTTCTGTTCCGGCTCTTTATGCTGATAAGCGAAAAGTCCGACGCATAACCAAGAAAATTTCCTATACCCAGAGCCTTGGGGGGCCGCGCTGCCGTCAGGTATGCTCGGCACCTCCTTCGCCCCTCATAAGCAGAGCCCATGCCACGTATACTGCGCCCCACTGTATTAGGTTTAGTGCTGAGCTCCGCGGTTGTGGCTGGCCTGATTTACAGCGTTACGTGGCGCCCGGACGCTAAAGAGGTGCTGGCAGTCAGTTGCCCTGTCGCCGCCCCCACGCTGGTGGCCGGGCAAGCGATCAAGATCATGACCTGGAACGTCCAGTACCTGGCCGGCAAGCGCTATGTGTTCTGGTACAACCTGATCGACGGCAGCGGCCCGGATGACCGCCCTACCCGTGAAGACATGGCCTTCAGCCTGGATGAAGTGGCGCGGGTGATTCGTGATGAGCAGCCCGACCTGATCCTGCTGCAAGACCTCGATGAAGAAGCCAAGGCCAGCGACTATCAAAACCAGCTCGCCCTGTTGCAGGAACGTCTGGTCGACCTCTACCCGTGCAGCACCCAGGCCTTTACCTGGAAAGCCGACTTTGTTCCCGACCGGCATATTTTCGGCAGCGTCGGCCGCAAGATCGTCACCCTCAGCCGTTACCAGATCGAACACGCCGAGCGTCTGCAATTGCCGGTGGCCGAGAGCAACCTGATCAGCCGTCAATTCCAGCCCAAGCCCGCCATGCTGGTCAGCTACCTGCCGCTCAATGACGGTGGGCAACTGGTGGCCATCAACACCCAGCTCGATGCTGCCACCCTCAACAACAGCAACCTCAAGCGCCAAATGCAAGCGGCGGCAGCGCTGGTCGACAAATATGAAAGCCAGGGCACGCCGTGGGTGATTGGCGGCAACTTCAACCTGCTGCCCATCGGCCAGTTCCTGCGCCTGCCCGCTGAACAGCGTCTGGGCTACTCGCCTGACAGCGAGCTGCATCTATTGTGGGAAAAGTACCCGATGCTCCCCAGCAATCCGGAAGCCACCGGCATCGACCGCGAGCAATGGCTGACCTTCTTCCCCAACAACCCCGCCGTCGGCGAGCCTGACCGCACCCTCGACTACCTGTTCTACAGCCCCAAACTGCAACGCGTTGAAGGCTATGTGCGCCAAGAAGACACCCAGGCCGTGTCAGATCACCTGCCGGTAGTCGGGCGATTCTTGCTGCCGGCTGACTGAGCAGGCACCACGAAAAAGGGGGGCGACCGTTACCGGTCGCCCCCCTTTTTTTATTGCTCGCAAATGATCAGTTGCGGGCTGCCAGTGCGCCATTCACTGGCTGGTCTTTCTTCGCTTTGCCACTGTCGGAAATGAAGATCACGGTGATCAGGATGCCAAACAGTGCAAGCCCGGCCAGCAGGTACAGACCGCTTTCGTAAGTGCCTGTCATTTCCTTGAGCGCGCCAATGATGCCAGGGCCAAAGAAACCACCCAGGTTGCCGACCGAGTTGATCAGGGCAATACCTGCCGCGGCACTGCTGCCACTCAGGTACAGCGCCGGCAGCGGCCAGAAAGGTCCTTTGGCGCCCATGATGCCAACCGTTGCTACACACATCGCGATGATGGCCATGTTACTGCCGGTCAGCCAACCCGCCGTGCCCAGGCCACCCGCGATAAACAACAGGGAAATGATGACGAAGGCGGTGCGCTTCTGGAAACGGTCCGACAGGAAGCCGATGGTCACCATGCCGATGCATCCGACGACGTAAGGGATAGCGGTGATCCAGCCGATGTCCATGCCGCTGAAGCCTTGCTGCTTGATGATCTGGGGCAAGAACATCGACAGGCCAATGTTGGCCGCCGTCGCGCAGAAGTAAATCATGCACAGGGCAAGGATTGACGGGTTGCAGAACACTTTCCACAGAGACGACTTTTCGTCCAGCGCGACAGGGTGCGCCTTGGCATCTTTATCCAGTTCGGACATCAACCACTGACGCTCTTCATCGCTCAGCCAGGACGCCTGCTTCGGCGAATCCGGCAGGTATTTGAGGACCACGCCGAACAACAGCACGCCCGGGATCCCTTCAATCAGGAAGAGCCACTGCCAGCCTTTGAGGCCCAGCGCGCCATCCAGTTGCAACAGCGCCGTCGAGACCGGAGCACCAATGGCCAACGAGATCGGGATGGAGAGCATGAAAATCGAGATGATGCGTGCGCGGTAACGCACCGGGAACCAGTAGGTGAGGTACAGAATGACCGCAGGGAAGAAGCCCGCTTCAGCCACACCCAGCAGGAAGCGCATGATCAGGAAGCTTTTTGGGCCCTGAACCAATGCCATGCAGGTGGCGATCAGCCCCCAAGTGAAGAGGATCCGGGCAATCCAGCGGCGCGCACCGACTTTCGCCATGAGCAGGTTGCTGGGTACTTCGAACAGGCAGTAACCGATGAAGAACAAACCCGCGCCCCAGCCATAAACGGCAGCGCTCAGGCCAATGTCAGCGTTCATCGTCAGGGCGGCAAAGCCCACGTTGACCCGATCCAGATAGGAAATGATGTACAGGCAGATCAGTAGCGGCAAGAGCCTCAGAAAGATCTTGCGTGTCACCTGCTTTTCAATGGCAGTGCTCATAGTTAAGAACTCTTATTTTTTTAGGCTTAATGGATATCGCGGTAAACCACTGTCTAACTAATCTGGCAAAACACCTCATCTGAATGAATCGTTCATGCGCCGGTTAGCTAGCAAACCGACGAGGCCTTTGACGCCATGCGCGATTGCAGTAAGGCGCGAAGATTGCCACAGCAAGGCTCACATCCAAACCGAGAAAAAATGCGTCTATACATGCAGAAAACACATGAATGAGATGTGCGGTAATTTTTCCTACAGGTGCTCGAGCGCCCCTCAAAAGCCTCTAAAACGGCGGTTTCAGACCATAAAACCATGATTTAAAGGGCCGAGTATTTGACCGTGCGGCTGTTCGCGCTGTGCTGATCAAGCAAATGTCGTATGCTGGCCCTTTGATTTAAAGCGCTGCTTTCCCACCCCGACCATCGATTTATTCACGCAGAGTCAGCATGAATCCTCGGACACTTAACCCCTCAATCTCTTCCTTGCTGGCGTTCGAAGCGTCTGCCCGACATGGCAGTTTCACGCGCGCGGCCGAAGAACTAAGCCTGTCTCAAAGTGCAGTTAGCCGACAAGTTCAGTCATTGGAAGAACTGCTGGGGGTTTTGCTCTTCGACAGAATTGGCAGGCACATTACGCTGACGGAAGTGGGTCGCATTTATTCCGTGGAAGTTGCCGGAGCGCTGGCTCGAATTCGCGATGCAACCATGCAAGCCCTTGCCTACCGAAGTGGCGGCGGGTCTTTGCATTTGGGCGTATTGCCGACGTTCGGCACCAAGTGGTTGTTGCCGCGCATGAGTGATTTTTATGCCAAACACCCCGAAATCCTTGTGCATATCCACTCGCGTGCGAGCACCGTCGACTTCACCACCACCGGGCTGGATGCCGCCATTTGTGTCGGTGAAGGGGTCTGGCACCATGTGGTCTCACACAAGCTTTTCGATGAGGAACTGGTCCCGCTGGTGGGCAGCAGCAATGCCGAGGCTGAGCGCTACACCTGCGCTGAAGACCTTCGTTCTGCACAGTTGCTGCAGGTCGCCCCGCGCCCGCACCTTTGGCTTGAGTGGTTCAAAATGCAGAACTGCCAACCTGGCCGGTTGAGGCTGGGCCCGCAATTCGAACTCACCACCCACCTGATCCAGGCGGTGTCATCGGGCATCGGGGTCGGGCTGTTGCCGCGTTTTCTGGTCAAGGACGAGTTGGCCAACAACACCCTGCGCATCCCTTTCGACTCCATTTCACCGACCGGTACGGCCTACTACCTGCTCATCCCCCCGCACAAGGCCAATCACCGGCCCATCGCGGTGTTCAAGGACTGGCTGATGGGCCAGCTGTAACCCGGCAAACCCTGCTGCCGCGGGCTCGGCAGCGCATCATGAGCATCACTAACGATTTGCTGAAATCAATTCATTATCTATCGCTGAACTTCTCGTCCAGAATGCCCCTTAATCAGAAACAACATAAAGATTATCAAGAGATAAACCAGAAAGCCCTGTTCTGGTTTATCTCTTCTATTAAGGCGTCAGATCATAATGAGCAGAGAATTCACATTTTCTATCAAGAGCATTCGCTTTGATGAAAACTATCAGCCTTCAAACACGACGCGCATTACGACCAACTTTGCTAACTTGGCGCGCGGCAAACATCGCCAAGAAAACTTGCGCAACACCTTGAAAATGATTAACAACCACTTCAATACGCTGGCGCATTGGGACAACCCAAAGGGCGACCGTTATGCAGTGGAACTTGAAATCATTTCGGTCGCCATGAGCCTTGATGCTGAGCACAGTGACAACGCCCTGCCACTGATTGAAATATTGAAAACCCATATTATCGATCAGCACACAAATGAGCGCATTGAAGGCATTGTAGGTAATAACTTTTCTTCTTATGTACGCGATTACGACTTTAGCGTGCTGTTGCTGGACCACAATAAAGGCCAATCAACGTTCAGCACACCGGCCAACTTTGGTGAGTTGCACGGCCAACTGTTCAAGTGCTTTGTTAATTCAAACACCTACAAAGAACATTTCAATAAACCGCCAGTGATCTGCCTGAGCGTGTCGAGCAGCCGGACCTACCTGCGCACGGAAAACCAGCACCCGGTGCTGGGCGTTGAATACCAGCAGGATGAATACTCCCTGACCGATGATTACTTCCAAAAAATGGGCTTGAAGGTGCGCTATTTCATGCCGCCGAACAGCGTGGCACCGCTGGCTTTTTACTTTGCCGGTGACTTGTTGGGTGATTACACCAACCTTGAACTGATCAGCACCATCAGCACGATGGATTCCTTCCAGAAGATCTATCGCCCTGAGATTTACAACGCCAACTCTGCCGCCGGCAAAGCCTATCAGCCGAGTTTGAAACATCAGGATTACTCACTGACGCGAATTGTTTACGACCGAGAAGAACGCAGCCGGTTGGCGATTGAACAAGGCACCTTTGTTGAAGAGCACTTTATCAAGCCGCACCACGCCATTCTTGAGCAGTGGTCCGCCCATTACGCTCTTTAACGACTTATTAAGACAAGGTTATCCACCATGAAAAAATTACTCCCTACTTCAACGGCCGGCAGTTTGCCGAAACCGTCCTGGCTAGCACAACCCGAAACACTGTGGTCGCCCTGGAAGTTGCAAGGTGAAGAACTTATTGAAGGCAAACAAGATGCCTTGTTACTGGCCCTGCAAGAACAACAGCACGCCGGTATTGATATCGTCAGTGATGGCGAACAAACACGCCAACACTTTGTCACCACGTTTATTGAACACCTCAGCGGCGTTGATTTTGAAAAGCGCGAAACTGTCAGGATTCGTGACCGTTACGACGCCAGCGTCCCTACCGTAGTAGGGGCTGTTGCGCGGCAAAAGCCGGTGTTTGTGGAAGACGCCAAGTTTTTGCGTCAACAGACCACGCAACCCATTAAATGGGCGCTGCCAGGTCCTATGACCATGATCGATACGCTGTACGACAACCACTATAAAAGCCGCGAAAAACTCGCCTGGGAATTCGCCAAAATCCTTAACCAGGAAGCCCTCGAACTGGAAGCCGCAGGCGTCGATATTATTCAGTTTGATGAACCCGCCTTTAACGTGTTCTTTGACGAAGTGAATGACTGGGGCGTGGCGACTTTAGAAAGAGCCATTGAAGGCCTCAAGTGTGAAACGGCTGTGCATATCTGCTACGGCTATGGCATCAAGGCCAACACCGACTGGAAAAAAACCTTGGGTTCAGAGTGGCGCCAATATGAAGAGGCGTTCCCCAAGCTGCAACAATCCAGCATCGACATCATTTCGCTGGAATGCCACAACTCCCACGTCCCCATGGACCTGCTGGAACTGATTCGCGGCAAGAAAGTGATGGTCGGCGCCATTGATGTGGCCTCGCACACCATCGAAACACCCGAGGAAGTGGCCAATACCCTGCGCAAGGCGCTGCAGTTTGTAGACGCCGACAAACTGTACCCATGCACCAACTGCGGCATGGCCCCGCTGCCACGTCACGTTGCACGCGGCAAGTTGCAAGCGTTGACGGCTGGCGCCGAGATCATCCGCAGAGAACTGTCGAAGTAAGCACTGCCTGCGGGCTTTAAACACGAGTAACGCCTGAAGTCAGCCCATTTAAGCGGGCGACTTCAGGCTTATCCCTATTCAGGACCCACCATGGCACTTCCTCGTACGGCGATCGAACCCTTGAGCTTTCGCGAAGCCCTCGGGCACTACGCATCCGGTATCACGGTGATTACCTCACACGTGGATGACGAGCCGATTGGCTTCACCTGCCAGTCGTTCTATAGCGTGTCGATGAGCCCACCGCTGGTGTCTTTCAGCGTCATGGCCAGTTCAGCCAGCTACCCGAGAATTCGTCAGGCGGGTCGGTTCGCGGTCAATATCCTGTCCGGCGAGCAGGTTGCGATTTCCAACCGGTTCGCGCGCAAAGGCACCGACAAATGGCACGGCGTCGACTGGCAACCATCGCCTCTGGGCAACCCGGTTATCGCAGGCAGCCTGCATTGGCTTGATTGCGAAATTCACGCCGAGCACGTCGCCGGTGATCACTTGATCGTGATCGGCGAAGTCAAAGCGTTAAACCTGCAAGAAACAGCGGCGACGCAGCCACTGCTGTATTTCAAAGGCCAGTACTGCAACCTCGCGGCCTTTGGCGCCGCGTGAAGGTTTAGGGTCTCAACTCTTTCTCGGCTTGGCCCTGGCCGTCGCTTCGGCCACTAACGGGTCATCAGGCCAGTAGTGTTTGGGGTAACGCCCTTTCAGGTCTTTTTTCACTTCGGCATAGGTGCTGCGCCAGAAGTTGGCCAGGTCTTGGGTAACTTGCACCGGGCGCCGGGCGGGTGACAGCAGGTGCAGTTTGACCACCTGCCGCCCGCCCGCGATGCGCGGGGTGTCTGCCAGGCCAAAGAGTTCTTGCAGGCGCACCGCAAGAATCGGCGGGTGCTCGCTGTAGTCCAGACGCACCGACGAACCCGAAGGTACTTTAATGTGCTGCGGTGCCAGCTCGTCAAGACGCTGGGGCAGCGGCCATTTGAGCAGGTTATGCACAATGCTCGACAGGTCGAGGTTGGCAAAATGGCTAAGCCGCGACACCCGCCCCAGGTACGGCCCCAGCCAGTCTTCAAGCCCGGCCAGCAACGCCGCATCGCTCACGTCCGGCCATTCGCTTTGGCCCTGCTTGCTCACATCGAGCTGACGCAGCAATGCCACCCGCGCTTGCCACTGCCGCAGTTCAGGCGTCCAGGGGAGTAATTCCAGGCCTTTGCGCCGCACCAGATTGACAAGCGCCTGAGTCCGTGACGCCTCATCGAGGCCAGTCAGGGGTTCACGACTTAATACCAGTTCGCCCACTTTTCGCTGACGTTCGGCGCGCAATACCCCTTCGCGCTCGTCCCAGTCCAACTGATCCGCAACGCTGACTTGCTCACTGAGCACACCGTCCAACAGCGCCGGATCAAACTCGGCGGCCAGATAAATGCGCTCTTCACGCTGGCCCTGACGACTGCCCAAATCGGCAACCACCAGCCACGGCTGTTTCATCAAGCCGTCGACTTCGCTGAACAACGCCGCCCGGCCATTGGCCAGCCGGTATTCGGCGCCGCCGGGCTTGCGCTGTTGCGCGATGCGATCGGGATAGGCCAGCGCCAGCAAGGCGCCCAGCCAACGCGAATGATCGGGGTCGGCCACCGGC
>NZ_WIVR01000104.1:0-9182 GCF_009600525.1 Pseudomonas sp. FSL R10-1350 | reverse complement strand
GAAAACGGGCTCGGCCACGTCAGGCGCTCGGCGCGGATGCACGCGGGCAGCAGGTCGAGCTGACGCTGGCCGCCAAACACTTGAGCAGCACTCAGCAAGGCCCGGCGCGCATTTTTGCCCAGACCGCTGAAGCCGTCTTCACCGATTCCCACAACTGTTAGCCAGGGCGACATGCCAATCCTCATTTCAAACAGCGGTTCGTTCATCCGGGATCAGGGCAAAAGGCCTGCGGATACAGGCCGCATGATAGCGCGCCTTGGCCCCCTAACTAAGTAGTGCCTTGCAACACTGTGGGCAGCGTAGCGTTCAGGGATATGCCTATCCCTATTGCGAGCTTAACCATGAGCACCCCTTCTTTGCCTTTTTATGCCCCGCAAGCGCTGCACGACACGTACCTCAAAAGCCTCGACCTCGCCCAGACCAAAGGCATTATCAATGCCGACGAAAAAGAGCGACTGGGCTCGCTGCTTCAAGACGAAACTGGCGCCAGAGCGGTTTATGCGTTTTACCCGATTGTGTCCCGCGATCATTACCGCCCGGTGCACTGGGTTGCCGGGCTGATTCTCAGGCTGGACCTGGCGCCGGCGTCGGCTGTGTTTTTATTCACCGCGCTCGGCAGGTTTGAGCGCTTCGCCACCAAAAGCGCGTTGCGTACCGCATTGCAGCTGCTGTTGGACAGCCCCCAAGAAAACGACGAGCTGCTGCGATTTTGTCCCGTCGATGTGCGTCCCTATTTAACCCAAGCAGGCTATTTTTCGCTGGTTACACGGCAAGTGTCGGGACTTGTCATGACCGGTGTCAGCCAAGCCATAGAGAGCTTTTTGCGCAATTGTCAGGAGCAAACGCTGCAAGCGCTTGTGGAGCTGCCGACACTTCGTTCGGTGCTTGATGGCAACGTGTCTTACGCGGTGAGTAACCAATTTCGCGGACCTCATTTTGAAGTCTTGAAGCTTCAGGTACGTAGCACTCGGTTGGGGAGCAGTGCGTTGACTGAGGGCGATGTGACTACCGCGAGCCTGAGTACGATAGCGCTGGATTACTACCTGCAAGGAGGCTTTGCGGCGCACTACCGCCGTGAATACCTGGGCCTGCCAGCGGCGATAGCATCACTCAGTTACAGCGAAATAGAGCAAGGCTTTGAGCGTGCACTGAAGCAGGCCACTGAGGATTTGGCAGGCAGCATGCAGCGTTCTTTAAACCGTACATGGCAGCCAGCGTCGCTGCCGCGACGTGCGCTGTATGACTATTGCGTTGCTCGCCAGGCCGATATGTTTTATCAGCAGACGGTGCAAGCCCTGCATGAGCAGAAGGTGACGGCAGCGCAATTTGCTCAGTTGCAGCACGTGCTTTCAGGCACCTTTAAGGACGTGCAGGCACAGGTTGCGCGGTTGGCTGTGTTTGACCCCGACAAGGGCGAGGTCGGCTTGTCCGGTGTGTTCTGCATCTTTTTCCCGGGGCTGAATTCACCCGTTTTTTTATTTGGCGGGGCTGAAGGCCTCCAGCAGTTTGAAACACGTGCCCGGCTTAAAGACGCGATATTGTCGCCGTTGAGAGCCCCCGCCTTGTATGACTCCATTGCCCGTTATGCCGCGCTGGACCAGCAAGCGTTGCTCGCTGGTATGCAGGAGTTGCGCCTGAGTGTCGAAAACATTGACGCGGATGTATTCGGCTTTTGTGTGCAGGCCATTCACAAGAAGCAGGCCAGCGATGTCGACTTCTTGTTGAAGGAGTTCAAAGCCCGGCGTATTGCCCTGGCGGGGGTCGATCATGCGCTGGATGTACGCGAGCTGATTGATCAGGGGCTCTTGGCGCTGAGCCCACCGGAGCGCTGGAGCAGCCGCTTCATGCGTCACGCACATGAGTTGACCCTTACCCCGCGCAGCAAGGGTGGCCAGGCTGATCTGTTGAGTGTGAAGCTGCCCAGACTAGAAGCCCAGGTGGATGAGCTGTTACGTGATTGGCCTACCGTTTGGGCCGTTGCAACGGCTCGCCTGCAAACGCTGCTGGTTTCCCATGGTCATGCCCCCTCGGATGTGCACCGGCTTGTGGTTCAAGTGTTTGATCAAGCGCCGCAGCCGGGCGTTGTACCCGTTCGCTCACTGTCGCTGGTCGAGGCGCTGTTGGAGCGGGTGACAGGTTATCAGCCGTTGCCGCAGAACCCGGATCTGATTCAAGTCTTCATGCAGCCGTTAGCTAACGGAGAGCTCAAACCGACCCGGCGATTGGCCGCAACCAAGCTGCTGACGCTGCTGGAACAAGCGTCGCCGTCATTTGTGCAACTCATGGTGCAGCGCCAGTGGGCTTTTTTTCACGCCCCGTATCCAGAGCAGAGTCCGGATGCGCTGGTAGACAGGCTCAGCACCATAAGAATGGTCATGTTGCGGGCTGAATTACGCCTGCTGAGTCTGGAAAACCATCTTCAAGCCACTGAACGGGCTGTGCTTGGCGTGGTATTGGGTTACCCGATCAGTGATCAGCGCCCGGCGCTGGATCAATTTGTGCCGGATGTGTTTGCGCTGACCGCGTCGTTCGAAGGGGTTGCAAGCGCGCTGGACATCACCAACTGCTTACTGTTTACCCAGCGTGGTGGCCTGGAGTCAGACGCTGCAGGGCGTGCCGTGTTCTGGAGCCCGACTTTGGGCTTTGAAGGTTTTGCCTCAGTGGATGCGTGCAAGGCTATGCTCGAAGCCCGCCTGATGGACAAGGGCTTGCGTTGGGGGCTACTGACGCATGTGAATGCCTCCGATCAGGCGCGGGTTATTCGTTATCTGGAGGGCACGCCACAGTGGCAACCGGCCGGGCAAAATGGCTGGTTTTACTTCGAGCGCTTTGAGGAGGACTTCGCTCGTCAGAGCCAGAACACGGTGATCAACCAGTTGCTGGCCGATACCCGACATGTGTGCAGCCTTGCTGTGAAAACGCCATTTTCTGGTCAGGGATTTGAAAACAGTTTCAAGAGCCTGCTGGTGGCTGGCAGGGCAGGCGTGCAAGTGGCGCGTGTCAGTGAAATGGCGCGCCTGCAATGGTTCAAGGCTTCGCTGCCTGAGTGGTTGAAGTCTGCCAGCGCCGTCGATCAGAAGGCCTATGCCGACGTTCTGCAGCGTTATCAGCACAGCACAGAGGCCGTGCAGAGTTATCTGCACAACATCCCGCAATTGTCGGTGTATTCCAATGCATTGCTGACGGCGCGTCTGGATCTGGATTTTCCGGGCGCCAACCTGAACCCCGAGGCTATTGAGATTGCCATCGACACGTACCTCGCGGGCCCCGTACCGGTCGGCAGCACGCCGTCATTTCTACCTGCTGCGACCACGCACAGTGTGCAGTCACTCACTCAGTTCGCCTTGAACGGGCTGCATCGCATTAACCAGGGTGTGATGTTTGTGCGGTTGCGAGAGGGCGGCGCGCTGCCCGTCGCTTTGAATGCGCTCTATGTGCGCCGCTTGGTGCGGGAACTGGACCTTGGCACACATTATCAAGACCTTATAAAAACCATGCTGGCGCCTGGCCGGGAGGGTGTTGCCCTGCGTCAGCAGCAGTTTGCCGAACAACTGGCCGTGCAGATGCTGGAGCAGGCCATGCGACAAAAACTGCAGGACCCGGAGTTTGAAACCGCCTACCGCTACATTTGCCATGTCATCAGCATGCCTGACGGCGCGGCGCGTGAGGCTCTGGACCAGGTATACATCACCGTGCGGCCCTTTGAATTGATCGAAGAGCCCGGCGCCGACCCGGATCGAGTCAGGGGCGTCTATATCATTGGCCCGGTGGAGCCAAAGTCAGGCCCACAAGTTCTCTGGATCACCTACAGCGAGCGCTTTACCTTCAAGGCCTACGCCAATGACGCGGCCTTGCTCGCGGATCTGGGCGTCAATACAGAGCTTCAGGCCGACATACTGCAACGCATCGCGCCCTATACCCGCAAAGTCTATGACCATGGCGGCTTTGTCGAGCCGCATCTGGCGCGTTATGGGGACTCTTCGCTGAACTGGCTGTTGCTCAAGGCCTTGCCGCCGACTCTGGCCAGAACCCCGATTGCCGGCAATCTCTTCAGGGTGATGTACAAGGACAACTACGAAGCATTGCTAACAATGGCTGCGGCGCAAACTGAAACCACTGCGCAGGCAGACTGGGAGGCGTTCAAGTATTTGATGTCGCTTGTTATCACCAGCGCACTGATGTTCCTGCCCGCCAGGCTCAATATTCCGTTGGTGGTCTGGCAGTCACTGGGCTGGTTGTCGCAAGGGGTCGAAGCCGCAAAAAAAGGGGATTGGGGCGAATCCGTGGCCGAGTTCGCAACCATGCTCTTGCTGTGTGCCAGTGGTTATGGCGTGTCACGCCCGTCATCGGCCAGCCATGCGCCAGTTGAACCAGTCGTCGAACCGGTTCGCCTGACAGCACAGCAACGTGCCGGGCTGGAACCCTTTCAGGTGCATGACGTGACGTTGCTGGATTTGCGCACAGAGCCGCAGACGCAATTGTTCAGCCACCCGCAGACGAAGTTGCACTATGTGCATCTGGATGGCTGCCTGTTTCGGGTGCAGGCGTGGCGCAATCGTTGGCGTATTGATATTGGCGAGGGGCGTGATGGCCCTCTGATTAAGCTCAATGCGCGCAAGCTCTGGGAGCTGGATCCCAATGAGCCGCTGCTCGGTGGCGGGCCGGTCATGTCGACCACGGCGGCGTTGGCCGATCGCATCACCCATGAGATCCAGGCAACGGGCATGGGCAGCATCCAGCGTCAGTTCCCGGATAAAGCCCTGGCGATCCGCGACGCCCATGGGCAAGCCGTCACTTATCTTGAGCGTTGCCAGAATGCCCTGCACACATTGAACGAACCTGGTGCCGGCAATGCCGCGCATCGCGAGTTGATCAAAGAGTTTTTTGATGTGCCCAGCCTTGAACCGCATCTGCTGGATCGGCTGAATCACACCATAGAACCGATGTTGACGCGGTTTCTGCACCCTGACTTGTCGCCACTGACCTCCCGCCGCTATGTGGTGTGCCGCTCGCGTTTCAACGACAAGGCGGTGGCCTGGATTCATCGCTGGGACACCGACAAGCGCTTGTTCCTGAGTGAGCGTTTTTTCACCACGCTGTTCGACACGCCTCAAGCCTTAAGCCATCCGTACCTCAAACCCACCGACCCGCCGTTTGCCGTCAATGCGCATTACCGCGCGTCTTTTCTGCTGCACGAAGTCAGCCATGGGGTGCTAAATACTGAAGACATCAACTACCTGAACCCCGGTTTTCCTTACGACGATCTGTTGGATGACACCACCGAGTTTGGCAATCAGCTCAAAGCGTTTAACCAAATTATTCAGGAGTGCCACTCACCTCACTTGCAGCCTGAGTATCTGTTTCAGCAATTTGATGTCGAGAGGCACACCTGGGCGGATATTCCGAGCAATCCGGGCAAGGCCAAGGTCAAGGCGATTACCGGGGTGCAGACCTTGGCTGAAGCGCGGTCGATCTTTACCGATGACCCGGTCAAACGGGTCGAGTTGATGCTGGCCAATGCCGACACGGTGGTGCTGTTGATCACTCGATTGGGGCGTGTGCAGCCGGTTGTGCCTGAGATGAGCAAGTCGGTCTAGGCATTCCGTCCGGCAAGCTTTTCATGCGGTTGCCCAAAGCAGGCATAATGCGCGACCTGCAATAGCGCATTGCCTGCTCTGGACCGACACGTGCCCCTGCCATCTGAACTCTCAGCGACGTCTCCTGTACGCCCGACCGGGTGCCCGGGGTTGTTGCGCATCGTCCAGGCGATGGACGGCGGGATCTGCCGGGTCAAACTGGCGGGCGGCGTGATCACTGCGCAACAGGCGCGCGCCGTGGCCGACGTGGCGCAGCGCTATGCCAGTGGCGTGATTGAAGCCACCAATCGCAGCAACCTGCAAATTCGCGGGGTTGGTACTGAGCATGCCGCGCTGATTGAGCCCTTGCTGGCGGCGGGGCTTGGGCCTGCCAATGCGGCCAGTGACGATGTGCGTAACCTGATGCTCAGCCCGACGGCCGGGATCGACCCGTATCAAACCATCGACACCTGGCCTTTGGCGCGACAGATTCTGGCCAGCCTTGAGAGCACCCCGCGTTTTGCCGAATTGTCGGCCAAATTTGCCGTGCAACTGGATGGCGCGGAAGCCTTGGCGATGCTGGAACATCACCATGATCTGTGGCTGTCGGCGTTCGTGTGCAACGGCCAAACCCTGCTGGCGTTTGGCCTGGCGGGTTGCCCGGCGCACGATGCGCCACTGGGGGCGGTGCCTCTGGAGCACGGACATGAGCTGGTGATGGCTGTGCTCACGCTGTTTCTGGACATGGCGCGCCCTGAGCAGACACGCATGCGTCATCTGTTAAAAGACCTCTCGGCGGCTGATTTTGTTGAGCAACTCGCGTTGCGCATGCCGGTACCCATTGCCCCGCTAACAGACTGGCGGCGTGACCGGCCGGTGCTGCAAAGCCCGATCGGCACTTATCCACAGCGTGAGCGCGGGCGTGTCCATGTAGGCGCCGCGCTGGTGCTGGGGCGACTGGATGCCGCGATGCTCAACGGCCTGGCGCAACTGGCCAGCGAGTATGGCAATGGCACTTTGCGCTTTACCCCTTGGCAAAGCGTGTTGCTGCCAGATGTGCGGGCCGAGGACGCGCCGTTGCTAACCCAGCACTTGCACGCATTGGGCCTGCTCTGCGAAGCGCAAGACCCGCTGGCCCACCTGATTGCCTGTACCGGCTCCAGCGCTTGTGCCAAGGGGCTGGCGGACACCAAAGCGGATGCACGGCACCTCGCGACGCTGTTGTCACAGCCGCAGACGATTCACCTGACGGGCTGCCAGCGCGCCTGTGCGGCGGCCCATGTGGCGCCGGTCACCTTGCTGGCCGTGGCGCCCGGTCATTACGACCTTTATTTACGCGCACCAGAGCATGCCGGTTTCGGTGTTCTGCGCGAACGCAATCTTACTATTGAAGCGGCGGGTGCTTGGCTTGAAGCCCGCCAACGGAGCAACACCGATGATTGATTACATCCGCGACGGTCAAGAGATCTATCGCAATTCGTTCGCCATTATTCGCGCCGAGGCCAACCTTGAGCACATCCCGGCGGACCTTGAAAAACTGGCCGTTCGGGTGATTCATGCATGCGGGATGGTCGATGCCGTCGAAGACCTGTGCTTCTCGCCGGGTGCCGGCAAAGCCGGGCGCGATGCGCTGGCCGCTGGCGCGCCGATCCTGTGTGATGCACGCATGGTGCTGGAGGGGGTGACGCGCACGCGTTTGCCGGCCAACAACGCAGTGATCTGCACCCTCAAAGAAGACGGCGTTGCCGAGATGGCCCGCGAGGCGGGCAACACCCGCTCTGCTGTCGCCCTGGAACTGTGGCGCCCGTACCTGGAAGGCAGTGTGGTGGTGATTGGCAACGCGCCGACCGCGCTGTTTTACCTGCTGGAAATGATCGATGCCGGGGCACCGAAGCCTGCGCTGATCCTTGGTTTCCCGGTGGGCTTTGTCGGTGCCGCCGAATCCAAGGCCATGCTCGCCGCAGACAGCCGTGGCATACCGTTCGTGGTGATGCAGGGCCGTCGTGGCGGCAGCGCGATGGCCGCTGCTGCCGTTAACGCCTTGGCAACGGAGATCGAATAATGGCGCAACCAGGACGTTTGATCGGTTTGGGTGTGGGCCCTGGCGATCCCGAGTTGATTACGGTTAAAGCCTTGCGCTTGCTGCGCGAGTCGCCGGTGGTGGCGTACTTTGTGGCCAAAGGCAAAAAAGGCAACGCGTTCGGCATCATCGAAGCCCACCTGCAAGCGGCGCAAACGCAAATGCCGCTGGTGTACCCGGTGACCACCGAAGTGCTGCCCGAGCCGCTGTCGTATGAGCAGATCATCAGCGACTTCTATGACCAGGCCGCCGAAGAAGTGGCCGAGCACCTGCAGGCTGGCCGTGACGTGGCGGTGATCTGCGAAGGCGACCCGTTTTTCTACGGCTCTTACATGTACCTGCATGATCGCCTGGCTGAGCGTTTTGAAGCCCAGGTAGTGCCGGGCGTGTGCTCGATGCTGGGTGGCGCGTCGGTGCTGGGCGTGCCGTTGGTGTACCGCAACCAGAGCCTGTCGGTGTTGTCGGGCGTGCTGCCCCACGATGATCTCAAGCGTCGCCTGGCCGATGCCGATGCGGCGGTGATCATGAAGTTGGGCCGCAACTTTCATAAAGTGCGCGAAGTACTGGCCGAGCTGGGCCTGGCTGACCGTGCGCTGTACGTTGAGCGCGCGACCATGAGCAATCAGAAAATCGTCCCGCTCAATGACGTAGACCCGATGTCTTCGCCTTATTTCTCGTTGATCATCGTGCCCGGCGAACGGTGGCAAGGATGAGTCGCCCAGCCCCGGCCATTGTGATTTTGGGCAATGGCAGCCTGGCCACGGCGCGACGCATCCAGCAGCTTTATCCACAGGCCGTGATCCATGGCCTGGTGGATCGCGTTGACGGTGCGGATCGTACTTACAGCGATTTTGGTGCCAACCTGCGTCAGTTATATCAGCAGGACACGCCGATTATTGCGCTCTGCGCGGCAGGCATCGTGATCCGCACCCTCGCGGCCTTGTTGCTGGAAAAAGGTGCCGAGCCGCCGGTGCTGGCGGTTGCCGAAGACGCCAGCGCGGTGGTGCCGTTGCTGGGCGGGCTGGGTGGCGTGAATGACTTGGCGCGTACTCTTGCGGCGGGTTTGGGGGTGGCGCCTGCCATCACCACCAGCGGTGAGCTGCGGTTTGGCACCTGCTTGCTGAACCCGCCCAGTGGCTATGCCTTGGGCGATCTGGAGCTGGGCAAACGCTTTGTTTCGGATTTGCTGGCTGGTGAGCCGGTGCGCATTGAAGGCGAGGCGCCCTGGCTGGCACAGGCGCAATTGCCCGAAGACCAGCAAGCGCGTCTGGCGATTCACGTGGGCCATGCCGAGCGTGAGCCGTCTGCCAACGAGCTGCTGATCTACCCGCGTAGCGTCCTGCTTAAAGTCACGCAGGAAGTGTCGGCGCAGGTTCTGCGCGACGCGTTGCATGAGGCGAAATTGGCCTGGCAATCGCTGGCCTGCGTGGTGGCCGATGACCGGATGATGGCCAGTGCCGGGCTGCGCGAGGCGGCCCGCGAACTGGCGGTGCCGCTGCGTTTTGTCAGCGCGGATGAGCCCGTCG
>NZ_WIVR01000103.1:0-9773 GCF_009600525.1 Pseudomonas sp. FSL R10-1350 | reverse complement strand
TAGCAGCTGTCGAGCCTGCGAGGCTGCGTCCGATTGCGAAGCGATCGTAAACCCACAAAACCCGATCTAACTGAAGAGCCTCGATAACCCGTTTACGACGGCTGCGCCGCCGGACGTAGCCTCGCAAAGCTCGTCAACTGCTACGCGATTTAACCGCGAACCTCTCGTAGCAGCTGTCGAGCCTTGCGAGGCTGCGTCCGATTGCGAAGCGATCGTAAAACCACAAAATCCGTTCTAACTGAAGAATCTCGATAACCCGTTTACGACGGCTGCGCCGCCGGACGTAGCCTCGCAAGGCTCGTCAACTGCTACGGGATTTGTACCCCTCTCTCTATCCGCCGCAGCTGTTCATTGGCTCGCTCGGCGAACAATTCCAGTAACCCTTCCAGTAGATGCACCGGCGCTTCGTCGGCGCGGGTCAGGGCGTACAGGGTGATCGGCAATGCCGGGCTCAACGGGCGGATGACGGTGCTTGCCGCTGAGGCGCCCAGGGCGGTGAACGGGTCTATCACGGCCAACCCCGCTCCCGATTCCACCATCGCTCGCGCCAGCGAGTAGGTCTGCACCGCAATGTTGATGCGCGGGGGCGGCTCGATGGTTTTCAGGTAGCTGTCCAAGCGCGCAAACAACGGATCGGCGCTGCTCAGGCCAATCAACGGGGCGTCCGCCAGTTCATGCAGCGCCAGCGACTCGCCCTCACGGTCTTCGCTCCAGTAACCCCGTGGCGCCAACGCGACCAGCACGCTGTGGGCCAACGCCTGAGCCTTGAGCCCCGGGTGGTCGGGCAGTTTCAAGGTCAGCGCTACGTCCAGCTCACGCATCAGCAGGCTTTGCACCAGTTCACGACTGTGTGCGCTCGCCAGTTCGCAGCGGCTGTCGGGGTAGCGGCGCGTCCACTCGCCAATCACTGGCGGCAACAAGGACAACGCCAACGCAGGCGTACTGCCGATGCGCAAGCGATGCCCCGGTGTGCGCCGCAAGCTTTCGGCCAGACGCTGTACGCCTTGCACACTCTCACTGACTTTTTCGACCTCGCGCTCCAGCAGCAGCGCCTCGGGGGTGGGCTGCAGTTTGCCGCGCACGCGCAAGAACAACGGAAACCCCAGTTGCATCTCGGCATGCTGCAGGACTTTGCTCACCGCAGGTTGCGAGACATGCAGCAACTGGGCGGCGGCGCTGATGGAGCCGGTCTGGCGAATAGCCTGGAATATTTCGATGTGGCGCAAGCGCATGGCGGCAGTCCATAACCTTTGTTTATGGGTGAAGCATCTTTAATCATTGTTCAGCGCCTGTCACCTGCCCCTAATCTGAAACCCGCACAACAGTGGGTAAGGACTGACATGGCACAGCGTGTTTGCATCATCGGCGGTGGGGTTATCGGGCTGGCAACGGCGTATGCGCTGGTGCGCGAAGGCTTTGACGTGAGTGTGATCGAAGCCCGCCCGACCCTCGGCAGCCAGACCAGCTTTGCCAATGGCGGCCAATTGTCGTACCGCTATGTCGCCCCGCTGGCCGATGCTGGCGTTCCGTTGCAGGCGCTGGGCTGGATGTTGCGCGGCGACTCACCGCTCAAACTGCGCCCGCGCATGGACCCGGCGCAATGGCGCTGGCTGGCCTCGTTTGTGGCCGCCTGCCGGGGGTCGGTCAATCAGCGCAATGGCGCACATTTGCTGCGTTTGGCGTTGCTGAGCCAGGCCACGTTGCAGCAATGGCGCGAGGAAGACCACCTGGACGGGTTCCAATGGCGGCGTAACGGCAAGCTGGTGGCTTTTCGCGAACCGTCGCACTTCGCCAAGGCCCGGCAAAAAGTTATCCACAGCTCGTTTCAGCAAGCGCTCTCTGCCAGCGAATGCTCGGCCCTGGAGCCCGGTTTGCAAGGCTGCGCATTTGTCGGCGGCATTTACACACCCGATGAAGAGGTCGGCGATTGCCACGCGTTTTGCCAACAGCTGTTCGCCCGTTTGCAGGCCTCGGGGCGCTGCACCTTTTTGCTGGGCAAAACCGTCACCCGTCTGCATCACGAGCACGGTGAGGTCAAGGCCGTGCACATGGGCGACGAGGTGCTGCCGGTCGATCAACTGGTGCTCGCAGCGGGCCATAACAGCCCGGCCTTGAGCCTGCCGGGGCTGAATCTGCCGCTGTATCCGCTCAAGGGGTACAGCCTCACATTGGCGTTGAGCGACCCCGGTAAAGCCCCCAATGTGAGCATCACCGATTACGACCGCAAGATCGTGTACGCGCGCATTGGCGAACAATTGCGCATTGCCGCGATGGTCGACATCGTCGGTTTTGATGCCTCACTCGACCCCAAGCGCCTCGCGCAAATGCGCCAGCTGGCCCAAAGCACTTTCCCCGAAGCGGGCGATTACCAACACGCCATTGAGTGGGCAGGCATGCGCCCGGCCACCCCCAGCGGCGTACCGATTCTGGGCGCCAGCGGCTATCGCAACTTGTGGCTCAACCTGGGCCACGGCGCGCTGGGCTTTACCCTGGCTTGCGGCAGCGGACGCTTGCTGAGCGAGCTGATTGCACAGCGCAAAACCTCCATTGACCTGCAAGGTCTGGCCTTGCACGCCGCCTGACCATTGACCCACACCTTAAGGAAATGCCCGATGACGATTCACCGCATTCACAGCAATGACCGTTTAAGCGCCGCTGCGACCTATGAGGCGCTGGTGTTTCTGTCCGGGCAAGTGCCGACCGGTAGCGAGGACATTACCGCGCAGACCGAAGAAGTCCTGAGCAAGATCGACGCCTTGTTGGCCGAAACCGGCAGCAGCAAGGACCACATCCTCAACGCCACGATTTACCTGCAAAACATTGAGCGCGACTTCGCGCCCATGAACGCGGTGTGGTCTGCCTGGCTGTCTGCAGGCAAGGCGCCGACGCGCACCACGCTGCAAGCGCAACTGGCCCGACCGCAGGTGCTGGTGGAAATCAGCGTGATTGCTGCCCGTCGCTAATCAGCTTGAAACCGGAGAATAAGAAGATGAAAAAGCTCACCTTGATCAGTTGCATGCTGGGCCTTTTGCTCAGCCACTCACTGCACGCCAGCGAAGCGCCGTTGCAGGGCACGCTTAAAAAAGTCGCTGATTCCGGGAGCATAACCCTGGGTTATCGCGATGCTTCGGTGCCTTTTTCTTACGTAGGCGACAACACAGGCAAGCCGATGGGCTATTCGGTGGAGCTGGCGAACAAAATCGTCGAGCGCATCCAGCAGCAAGTCGGCGGCGCACCACTGAAGGTCAAATACAACCTGGTGACCTCGCAAACCCGGATCCCGCTGGTGCAAAACGGCACGGTTGATCTGGAGTGCGGCTCAACCGGCGTGACGGCCGAGCGGCAAAAACAGGTGGCGTTCTCGTATGGCTTTATCTACGTCAAAGGCCAGTTGCTGACCGCCAAAAACAGCGGCATCCAGGGCTTTGACGACCTGCGCGACAAGAACGTCGTGACCACGGCGGGCACCACCAATGAGCGCTTTCTCAAGAGCTACAACGCTGACCACAAGATGAACATGAACGTGATCAGTGCCAAAGACCATGGCGAGGCGTTCAAGATGCTCGAAACCGGCCGTGCCGTGGCCTTTTACATGGATGACGCACTGCTCTACGGCGAACGCGCCAAAGCCCGCGACCCACACAACTGGGTGGTGGTGGGTCACGAGCAGTCGCGTGAAATCTACAGCTGCATGGTGCGCAAGGACGACCCGCAGTTGCTGGCGGTGGTGAACCAGGCGCTGGCGGATCTGTACCAGTCGGGCGAGATCAACGGCATCTATCAGCGCTGGTTTGAGCAGCCGATTCCACCGAATGGCCTGAACCTGGAGTTCCCGATGACCGCCGAACTGAAGCAGATCATCGCCAAGCCGGTGAGCGATCCGGTGGAGTAAACCTGGGGCTTACGACACCCACGGCGACGTGCGGATGATCTCGACGAAGTTCAGCGGTTTGAAGCTTGGGTCGATGTCCACCAGCACGTCGGCGTTAACCGTGCCGAACGTGGTGTCGGGGCGATGTTTAAAGCCGTTGGCGAAGGCGCAAAGAATGCATTCCTTGAAGCCTTCACCACGCTGGTGCGCATGCACCACGGCTTCGCGCTGCTCAGTGGGGAACGCCGCGTAATCAATGCCCAGCACGTCCATTTCTACGCCCGCTGTCACCAGCGCCACGTTTGGCCGCAGGTGTTGCGGTACACCCGGCGTGGTGTGCAGCGCAATGGACAACCACACTTGCTCAACATCGTCGTCGCTCAGGCCAAACGGTTTCATGAAGGCTTTGGCGTTGTTGGCGCTGTCGACTTCAAAACGCTCGGTGTCTGTGCGATGGCCTTCAACCAGGCCCAGATCATGGAACATCGCCCCCACGTACAAAAGCTCCGGGTCATAGGCCAATTGCTTGCGTTGGCCGCTCAGCGCGCCAAACAAAAACACGCGACGCGAGTGGTTGTAGAGCAAATCGGACTCAACATCACGGATGTATTCAGTCGTGGCTTTGGCCAAGGCGCTGTCCGGAATGACGATGCCTGCGATGGTCTGACTCATGGCGAACTCCTCGATCAAGCGCCGGGGTGGCGCTGTTGAGTTCAGTGTGGACCGCGCCCTCCATGGCAACAATCGTCACGCAGGTGCGATTCGTGCCAATCAGGTGGCAATGCCGGCCACGCCTTTTAACAGGCTTGCCACACCGGGCGGCGGCGGTATTTGATGTAACACCCCTCAGACGGCGAACCCAGATGACCTTGAAGATCGCATTGATCGTTTTCCCCGGCGTGCAGGCCCTGGATGTGACCGGGCCCATGGATGTGTTCGCCGAGGCCAATGTGTTTCTGCCGCCCGCTGAGCGCTATCAACTGGAGGTGCTGGGCCTGGAGGCAGGCTTGCTGGCCTGCTCCAACGGCTTGTCGATCCAGGCCCATCGGCATTTCACCGAGGCCAGCACCGCCTACGACCTGGTCTTGTGTGCTGGCGGCCCGGCCCTGCCCGATCAGGATTTTGGCCCGGCGTTTTATAGCTGGTTACGCACACTGTGCCGCCGCTCGCGACGCTTTGGTTCGATCTGTAACGGGGCGTTGATGCTCGCTCGCGCAGGCTTGCTGGACGGCCGCCGTGTGACCACCCACTGGGGCGATGTCGCAGCCCTGGCGCGCCTGTGCCCAAGCGCCAAACTGGAAGCCGATCGCTTGTATGTGCAGGACGACAATTTGTTTACCTCCGCCGGGGTGACGGCCGGGATTGATCTGTCGCTGTATGTGTTGAGCCAGGATCATGGCCCCGAGGTTGCGCTCAGCGTGGCCAAACGGCTGGTGGTGTTTACCCAGCGTTCGGGCGGACAGTCGCAGTTCAGCCCGTTTCTGACAGCGACCACCCCGGACGATTCGCCGGTGGCGGCGGTGCAACGGTTTGTGCAGGCCAATCTGCGTGCGGATCTGACCATCGGTGAACTGGCGCAAGCGGCCAACATGAGCCCGCGCAACTTCTCTCGGGTATTTGCCCGTGACACCGGTATTACCCCGGCACAATTTGTTGAAGGTGCGCGGGTGGATGCGGCCCGCGCATTACTGGAAAACCCGGCGCTGGCCCTCAAGACCGTAGCCTACGAATGCGGTTTTCGCGATGCGCACCACCTGCGCAGTGTGTTCATGCGCAGGCTGGGCGTCTCGCCGCAGCAGTTCCGGGCGAACTTCGCAGTGATGGCGTAACGAGTATTCCTGTAGGAGCGAGCTTGCCTCGCGATCTTTTGATCTTTAAAAGATCGCGAGGCAAGCTCGCTCCTACAGGTCAATCGTTTAGAAATCACCCCACAGTTGCTGGGCCACGGCCAACGCGACTACGGGCGCCGTTTCGGTGCGCAGCACCCGCGGGCCGAGTCGGGCCGGCTGGAAGCCTGCGGCGTGGGCGTGCTCCACTTCGTTATCGGTCAACCCGCCTTCCGGGCCGATCAAAAATGCCAGGCGCGCAGGCTTGGCGTGGCTGGTCAGCGGCTCAGACACCGGGTGCAGCACCAGCTTGAGGTCGGCCTCGGTGGTTTTGATCCAGTCACTGAGCAATACCGGCGGGTGAATCACCGGCACCCGCGAACGGCCACACTGCTCACAGGCACTGATCGCCACTTGCCGCCAATGCGCTAGGCGTTTGTCTGCACGTTCGTCCTTGAGCCGCACTTCGCAACGCTCACTCATGATCGGAGTAATTTGCGTCACGCCCAATTCAGTGGCCTTTTGAATCGCCCAGTCCATGCGCTCACCACGGGACAACCCCTGGCCCAAGTGAATGGCCAACGGCGACTCAACTTGCCCGGCAAAGGTTTCGTCGAGCACCACGCGCACACGTTTTTTGCCAACTTCCAGCAAGCGCCCCAGAAACTCCTGACCCGAGCCGTCGAACACTTGCAGGGCATCGCCCTCGGCCATGCGCAGCACGCGGCCAATGTAATGCGCCTGGGCTTCAGGCAGTTCATGCTCACCGAGGCTCAACGGGGCGTCGATAAAGAAGCGGGACAATCTCATTTAAATTCTCTGAAAAAAGCCCTCTGCAGGAGCGAGCTTGCCTCGCGATCTTTTGCCTTTAAAAAGATCGCGAAACAAGCTCGCTCCTACAGGGGATTAAAATTAACCCGGGTCGCGGAAGTCTGGATGGAAGTTCGCCGGCACGGCCACGCTGATGTCCGTGCGCGTCGCGATGTCGATGCCTTCGCTGGCCACTTCAGCCAGAAAATCGATCTGTTCGGGGGTAATCACGTAAGGCGGCAAGAAATACACCACACTGCCTAACGGGCGCAACAAGGCACCCCGCTCCAGCGCGTGCTGGAAGACTTTCAGGCCGCGTCGTTCCTGCCACGGGTAAGCCGTTTTGGTGGCTTTGTCCTGAACCATTTCTATCGCCAGCACCATCCCTGTCTGACGCACTTCCGAGACATGTGCATGGTCGGCCAGGTGGGCCGTTGCGCTGGCCATGCGTTGGGCAAGTGCCTTGTTGTTTTCAATGACGTTGTCGTCTTCAAAAATATCCAGCGTGGCCAACGCCGCCGCACACGCCAGCGGGTTGCCGGTGTAGCTGTGGGAATGGAGGAAGGCGCGCAGGGTCGGGTAGTCGTCGTAGAACGCGCTGTACACCTCATCGGTGGTCAGGCATGCCGCCAGCGGCAAGTAGCCACCGGTCAAGGCTTTGGACAAGCACAGGAAGTCTGGCGTGATGCCGGCTTGTTCACAGGCAAACATTGTCCCGGTACGGCCAAAGCCCACGGCGATTTCGTCGAGGATCAAGTGCACACCATAACGGTCACAGGCCTCGCGCAACAACGTGAGGTACACCGGGTGGTACATGCGCATACCGCCCGCGCCCTGAATCAACGGCTCGACGATCACCGCCGCAATCGTGGCATGGTGCTCGGCCAGGGTCTGTTCCATGGCCTGGAACATAGTGCGCGAGTGGGCTTCCCAGCTCACGCCTTCAGGGCGCAAGTAGCAATCGGGGCTCGGCACTTTGATCGTGTCGAGCAGCAACGCTTTGTAGGTTTCAGTGAACAGCGGCACGTCACCCACCGACATCGCGGCCATGGTTTCGCCGTGGTAGCTGTTGGTCAGCGTCACGAAGCGCTTTTTGTCAGGCTGGCCGCGGTTGAGCCAGTAGTGAAAGCTCATCTTCAGCGAGACTTCGATACACGACGAACCATTGTCGGCATAGAAGCAACGCGTCAGGCCCTCAGGGGTCATCTTGACCAGGCGCTCAGACAACTCGATCACCGGCTGATGGCTGAACCCCGCGAGAATCACGTGCTCCAGTTGGTCGACCTGGTCCTTGATACGCTGATTGATACGCGGGTTGGCGTGGCCAAACACGTTGACCCACCAGGAACTCACGGCATCCAGATAGCGTTTGCCTTCGAAGTCTTCGAGCCACACGCCTTCACCGCGCTTGATGGGGATCAGCGGCAACTGTTCGTGATCTTTCATTTGGGTGCAGGGGTGCCACAACACGGCAAGATCGCGCTGCATCCATTGATTATTCAGGCCCATTTCCACTCTCCTGGCGCTGGTTCCCGGCGTCTGCGGGCAAACAAGCCTGCAAGCCTATGCAATGCGCAAGCTCGTCACAAGTCATTACGTTTATCCATAGACACGCATATTTACATTCAAGGCACGGCTCGGCATAAAACACCGCACGCGGCTATTGTTAACGTTTGCTTAATGCATGATCCCCAGGCTACAGATCGTATTTATCGATGTTTTGCAGCAAAAAAATGCGCTTTCATTCGATAGGTAAACCATTAGTCTTAACGTCAATTCCCACAGGATGTTGGCAATGCAGCTACGTAACTCGTCTTCTCGCTATGGTGCCGTGAGTATTTTCCTGCACTGGTCAGTCGCGCTGGCCGTGTTTGGGTTGTTCGCATTGGGCTTGTGGATGGTCGGTCTCGACTACTATGACCCTTGGCGTAAAGAAGCGCCTGACCTGCATAAAAGCATCGGTCTGACGCTGTTGGCGGTCATGTTGATCCGTGTTGTCTGGCGGTTCATCAGCCCGCCGCCCCCTGCTTTAGAAACGTATAGCCCTGCAACCCGTATCGGCGCCAAGTTCGGTCACGCTTTTCTGTACCTGAGCTTGTTTGCCCTCATGATTGCGGGATATTTGATCTCGACGGCCGAAGGCGTGGGTATCCCTGTCTTCGGTCTGTTTGAAGTACCGGCACTGATCTCCAGCCTGCCCAATCAGGCTGATGTTGCTGGCGTTGTGCACCTGTGGCTGGCCTGGACCGTGGTGATCTTTGCTGTTCTGCATGGTCTGGCTGCCTTTAAACACCACTTCATTGACCGTGATGCGACCCTAAAACGTATGCTGGGCCGCAAAGCCTGATGCTCAACCTCAATTCAAAAGGAATAGAACGCATGTTGAAAAAGACGCTCGCTGCTCTGGCACTTGGGACTGCTCTGCTGACCGCCGGTCAAGCCATGGCTGCCGACTACACCATCGATAAAGAAGGCCAGCACGCTTTCATCGACTGGAAAATCAGCCACTTGGGCTACAGCTTCGTGCACGGCACGTTCAAGGACTGGAAAGGCACCTTCTCGTGGGATGCGGCCAAGCCTGCCGACAGCAAAATTGACATCACTCTGCAAACCGCCAGCCTGTTCTCCAACCACGCAGAACGTGACAAGCACATCGCCAGCAAAGACTTCCTGGACGTCGCCAAATACCCTGAGGCGACCTTCAAGTCGACCAAAGTGGTACCAACCGGCGACAAGACGGCTGACGTGACCGGCGACCTGACGCTGCACGGCGTGACCAAGCCTGTGACCTTCAAAGCCACATTCAACGGCGAAGGCAAGGATCCATGGGGCGGCGAACGTGCTGGCTTCAACGCTACCACCACGCTGAACCTGAACGACTTCGGCATCAAAGGCCCGGGCCCAACTGCTCAAACGCTGGACCTGGACATCTCGCTGGAAGGCGTGAAGGCCAAGTAATAGCGCTTTTAGATGGCTAAAAAAAACGCCCCGGCTTGCGAGAGCCGGGGCGTTTTTTATGCAGCGTTAACTCAGCGGTTGCGAGTCAACAGTGCAGGCTTCTCGCCGCGAGGGCGGTTCGGCAGTTGATCCAGCTGCTCAGGGGTCAAAAAGCGATCGCTTTTGGACTCTTTGTGCATGATCTTCGGCTGGTTCTCACGTGGGCCTTTAACCGCTGGCTCTTGACGCGCAGTATCACGCGCCGGGCGGTTGTCGCGACGGGCCTGGCCATCACGTGGCGCGCCGTTGCGTGGGCCGCTGCGCTTGGC
>NZ_WIVR01000102.1:0-10297 GCF_009600525.1 Pseudomonas sp. FSL R10-1350 | reverse complement strand
CTCCAGCACCTGCACCCGCGCCGACCCCGGCTCCGGCCGCAGTGGTCGCACCTGTCGCGCCGGTGGCTGCACCCGCCAAGTCAGGCGCTGAAGTACTGGTTGAAGCGGAGCAATTGATTCAGCAGCACCAGTTCCATGAAGCGGCCGGGTTGCTCGAAAGTGCCATCAGCCATGCACCGCAGCGCAGCGACCTGCGTTTGAAATTAATGCAGGTCTATGGCGAGTTGGGCGAGCGTGAAGCCTTTATCGCGCAAGAGCGCCAACTGGTTGCCAATGGCAAAAACTACGCCGAAGTGGCTCAGCTCAAGGTGCGTTACCCGGCCATGGCTGCGGTGGCGGCAGGGATTGTCGCGGCAGCGGTGGCTTCGCAGTTCCAGGCTGATTTCGTCAAAGAAATGATGCGCGACGACCGGGTTGTCGAGCCTGAGCCCGAACTCAAGCCGGCACCCGTGATCACGCCCCCAGTTGAAGAGTTTGACCACGACTTCGACTTGAGTCTCGATGATCTGGAAGAGGTCTCGCCGACCCGGGTCTCGCCTGAGCAGGGGCTTGATGATCTGGTTGAGGCGAGCGGGCAGAGCTTCGATGCGGTGCTTGAGCAACAGGCTGAAACCCAGGCTGCGTTGGACAAGGCAGCAGATTTTGACCTTGATCTGCCGGATGACTTTGATTTGTCCCTGGCAGAAGAAGCGCCAGCGGTGCCTGAAGTGCCGGACAGCTTCTCGATGGAACTGGACAAGGTAAACGCTGAATTGCAGCGCTTGTCCCAGAGCCTGGAAGAGCCGGCGATGGCCGAGCCGTTTGCCGGAGCTGTAGCGGGCGCTGACGAAGAGCCGGAGTTCGACTTCCTGTCGGGCGCCGATGAGGCCGCGACCAAGCTTGACCTGGCCCAGGCTTACATCGACATGGGCGACGACGAAGGCGCGCGTGACATCCTGACCGAAGTCATGGGCGAGGGCAGCCCGGAGCAACAGGCCGAGGCCATCGAACTGCTCTCCCGCCTGGCCTGACCCCTCCCTGTAGGAGCGAGCTTGCCTCGTGATCTTTTAAAAAGATCAAAAGATCGCGAGGCAAGCTCGTTCCTACAACGCTCATTTTGTTCGCGCCGGTCATTTGATTCATGGCGTCTTCGCGGGTGGGCCTTATAATGGCCGCCTTTGCGTTTATGAGCAGGCTGTAACTCCTTGGCAAATATAGATAACCCGGCAGCCGAAATGGCTGCTGAAGGCTTTTTCCGCATCGCCCTGGGCGTTGAATACAAAGGTTCGCGCTACAGCGGCTGGCAACGTCAGGCCAATGGCGTGTTGACGGTTCAGGAAACCCTTGAAAACGCGCTGTCAAAAGTCGCCGACTCGCCAGTGTCGTTGATGTGTGCCGGGCGTACTGACGCCGGGGTGCATGCCTGCGGGCAGGTGGTGCACTTTGATACCCAGGCCGAACGCTCGATGAAGGCGTGGGTCATGGGCGCCAATATCAATTTGCCCCACGACATCAGTGTCAGTTGGGCCAAGGTGATGCCGGCGAACTTCCATGCGCGTTTCAAGGCGATCGCCCGGCGTTACCGCTATGTGATCTACAACGATCCGATTCGCCCCGCGCACCTCAACCAGGAAATCACCTGGAACCACCGCCCGCTGGACGTCGAGCGCATGGCGCAAGCCGCGCAATACCTGCTCGGTATACACGACTTCAGTGCCTTCCGTGCTGGGCAATGCCAGGCCAAGTCGCCGATCAAGGAACTGCATCACCTGCGTGTGACGCGCCACGGGCAGATGATCGTGCTGGACATCCGCGCCAGCGCCTTCTTGCATCACATGGTGCGCAATATTGCCGGAGTGCTGATGACCATCGGTTCTGGCGAGCGTCCGGTGGAATGGATCAAAGAAGTGCTGGAGAGCCGTGAGCGTCGCTCAGGCGGCGTGACGGCGCATCCTTACGGGCTGTATCTGGTGCAGGTGGAATACCGCGACGAGTTCCCGTTGCCCGAGCGTTACATTGGCCCACATTTCTTGACCGGTTTTAGCGAACTCGACGGCTGACGCACGGGTAAGCATTTGTTAACATCCGGCACTTTCACGCTCGTGCTCAGGGGTATCGCTTACATGTCAGCCGTTCGCAGCAAGATCTGCGGGATTACCCGCATAGATGACGCACTGGCCGCCGTGGCCGCCGGGGCTGATGCGATTGGCTTTGTATTTTATGCCAAAAGCCCACGAGCGGTGACTGCCGCGCAGGCGCGGGCCATCATTGCCGCGCTGCCGCCGTTTGTGACCACCGTGGGTCTGTTTGTGAATGCCAGCGCCTGTGAACTGAACGAAACGCTGGACGCTGTGCCGCTGGACTTGCTGCAATTTCACGGCGATGAAACCCCGGAGCAGTGCGAGGGCTATCACCGGCCCTACATCAAAGCGCTACGGGTCAAAGCAGGGGACGACATTGCTGCAGCCTGTGCGGCTTACGCCTCTGCCAGCGGGATCTTGCTCGATACCTACGTTGAGGGTGTGCCGGGTGGAACCGGGCAGGCCTTTGACTGGTCTCTGATACCTCAAGGGTTAAGCAAGCCGATTATTTTGGCTGGTGGCCTGTCCGTGCAGAACGTGGCGCAAGCCATTGCTCAGGTGCAGCCTTACGCTGTTGACGTCAGCGGTGGCGTAGAAAAGAGCAAAGGCATCAAGGATCACGATAAGATTCGGGCCTTTATGCAGGCTGTACGCGCAACAAACTGATACTCGATGTGACGGTTGGCAGCCTGCCACCGTCCATCATTACCGCTTCGTGATACGGGCGGGCCCGGTGACATGACGGGCAGAAATTAAAGCGCCAACCGCTTCAGGGCGTGTTGTCGGGAAGGCTGAGGGTTGAAAGGGATGCGCTGGTTTGCCATGGCTGACCGCTGTTCCCGGACAATCATCGCCACACACTTATTGAATTAAGCTCAAGGGCATACACGGGGCCTGAACCGCAGTGTTCAGGTCGCCGGTACTGGAGAAAAAAAGCATGAGCAACTGGTTGGTAGACAAGCTGATTCCTTCGATCATGCGTTCCGAGGTCAAAAAGAGCTCGGTACCTGAAGGCCTGTGGCACAAATGCCCGTCTTGTGACGCTGTGCTTTACCGTCCAGAGCTGGAAAAGACCCTGGACGTTTGCCCCAAGTGCAATCACCACATGCGCATCGACGCACGTGCACGCATCAACATCTTCCTGGACGCTGACGGTCGCAACGAGTTGGGTGCTGATCTGGAGCCTGTTGACCGTCTCAAATTCCGCGACAGCAAAAAGTACAAAGACCGCATTGTCGGCGCGCAAAAGCAGACCGGCGAAAAAGACGCTCTAGTGTCCATGAGCGGTACCCTGCTGGGCATGCCGATTGTGGTGTCGGCGTTTGAGTTCTCCTTCATGGGTGGCTCGATGGGTGCCATCGTCGGTGAGCGCTTCGTTCGCGCCGCCAACTACGCCCTCGAAAACCGCTGCCCAATGGTCTGCTTCTCCGCTTCCGGCGGTGCGCGCATGCAAGAAGCGCTGATCTCCCTGATGCAAATGGCCAAGACCTCTGCGGTACTGGCGCGTCTGCGTGAAGAAGGCATTCCGTTTATCTCGGTATTGACTGACCCGGTGTACGGCGGTGTTTCGGCCAGCCTGGCGATGTTGGGTGACGTGATCGTGGCTGAGCCAAAAGCGCTGATCGGTTTCGCCGGTCCGCGAGTGATTGAGCAAACCGTTCGCGAAAAACTGCCAGAAGGCTTCCAGCGCAGCGAATTCCTGCTGGAGCATGGCGCCATTGACCTGATTATTTCGCGTCAGGAGCTGCGTCCGCGCCTGGGTAACCTGCTGGCACAAATGATGGGCCTGCCAACACCTGAGTTTGTGGCTGTGCCTGTTGAAACCGTCGTTGTCCCACCGGCACCTGCAAACCTATGACCCAGCGCACCCTTGGCGAGTGGCTCGCCTATCTTGAACAGTTGCATCCGGCTGCCATCGACATGGGGCTGGACCGCGCACGAGAGGTAACGAACCGCATGGGCTTGCAAAAGCCCGCGCCATGGGTGGTGACAGTCACTGGCACCAACGGTAAAGGTTCGACCTGTGCATTCGTTGCCTCGTTGCTGCGTGCGCAAGGGCTCAAGGTCGGGGTTTACAACTCGCCGCATCTGCTGCGCTATAACGAGCGTGTGCAGATCGACGGGGTTGAAGTCTCGGACTCGCAGTTGTGCGAAGCCTTTGAGGCGTTGAACGCCGGTCGCGGGGAAGCATCCCTGACCTACTTTGAGATGGGCACGCTGGCTGCGTTCTGGCTGTTCGAGCGCGCACAACTGGACGTTGTGGTGCTTGAAGTCGGGCTGGGCGGGCGACTGGATGCGGTCAACCTGGTTGACGCTGACATGGCGCTGGTCACCAGCATTGGCGTCGATCACGTGGAGTACCTCGGTAATACCCGTGAATCCGTTGCCTATGAAAAGGCCGGGATTTTCCGCCAGGGCAAGCCGGCCTTGTGCGGTGATCTTGACCCGCCTCAACCTCTGCTCGACAAAGCCAAAGAGCTGGCTTGCCCGCTGTTGCTGCGCGGGCGTGATTTTAATCTGACCATTGCCGACACTGTCTGGCATTGGCAGGGGCGTGATGCACAAGGGCAAACGCTCGAGCTGCGCGATTTGCCGTTGCTGGATCTGCCCATGGAAAACGCAGCGCTGGCGCTTCAGGCGTATGCCCTGACGCAGTGGCCTTGGGATCCGCAGACGGTGATCAAGGCGCTGTTGGCGACCAAGGTCACCGGGCGTCTTGACCGTCGCCAGATCAATTGGAACGGCAAGCCGCTGAGCCTGTTGCTGGATGTCGGCCATAACGGCCATGCTGCCGAGTATTTACGCAAGCGTTTGCAACAACGACCGTTGGCGGGCAAGCGTTTGGCGGTGTTTGGTCTGTTGGCAGACAAGGATCTGGATGCCGTTGTGTCGCAACTCACTGATGTTGTCGAGCATTGGGCAGTCGCGCCACTGAACACCGGGCGTTCGCGCCCTGCGGCTGAGTTGCAGGCTGCGCTGCAAGCGTTGGGCGCATCGGTTACCCCGTACGACAGTGTTGATGCAGCACTTGAGGCGCAGTGCGAACGGGCTACGCCGCAAGATGAAATTTTGCTGTTCGGGTCATTTTATTGTGTCGCTCAGGCGCTTGAATGGCTGGAGCGGCGCGCCAAGGAGGAGGCTGCAAATGGCTTTGCTGGATAAGGTATTCAAGCAGCGGATGGTTGGGGCGCTGGTACTGATCGCTCTGGCGGTGATTTTTCTGCCCATGCTGTTTTCGCGTCAGGATGAGCAGCGCCAGGTTCAGGTCGATGCGCCGACGGCGCCACAAGCACCCGTCATGCCTCAGGTTCAGGTAGAGCCTGTGCCGGTGCCAGAGCCGCAAGTCATTGAGCAAGAGCCGGAACTGCCGGTCGAGCAAGCCGTGGTTGCAGCGCCAAAACCTGCGCCTGCACCTGCTCCGGCGCCGGTTGCACCAGTGGTCAGCAAACCGGTAGCGCCCGCCAAGCCGCCTGCAGTCACGCCAGCGCAAACGGTGGCGCAGCCGCCAGCCAAGCTCGACACCACGCAAAAGCGTGTAGACCCTAACGGTTTGCCCATCAGTTGGTCGATCCAGTTGGTGAGTCTGTCCAATCGTGCCAGCGCCGATAACTTGCAAAAAACCCTTCGTAATCAAGGTTATAACGCTTACGTTCGATCGTCTGGCGGGATGAACCGGGTTTTTGTAGGGCCGTTGCTGGAACGTGCAGAGGCCGATCGGATGCGTGACATTCTCGACAAGCAGCAAAATCTCAAGGGTTTTGTGGTGCGCTTCCAGCCTGAGCGTGGCTAAGCGCATAAAAAGGTTGGGTCTGATAGCCAATGCACTGATAAATCGCCTGACTTGAGAGGCGGCGCTCTGCTAAAATGCGCCGCCTTATCTGTCTGTAGACTGAACTGTGCCATTTACCTGGGTTGACTGGGCGATCGTTGCAATCATCGCCATTTCTGCATTGATCAGCTTGAAGCGCGGCTTCGTAAAAGAAGCGCTGTCGCTGTGCACCTGGATCATTGCCGGGGTTGTCGCCTGGATGTTCGGCGGTTCGTTGTCACAGTACCTCACCGGATACATCGAAACACCTTCCGCCCGCATCATCGTCGGGTGCACCATCATGTTTGTCGCCACCTTGCTGGTAGGCGCAATGATCAACTTTCTTATCGGCGAACTGATTCGCGTCACCGGGTTGTCCGGGACCGATCGTTTTCTCGGCATGGCCTTTGGCGCTGCGCGTGGCGCGCTGCTGGTGGTCGTGGGGGTCGGGCTCTTGAGCCTGGGGCCGGTGCAGCAAGACTCGTGGTGGCAGGAGTCCAGGCTCATGCCACAATTTCTATTGGTTGCCGATTGGTCGAAAAACCTCATTTTGGGGTGGAGTAGCCAATGGTTTGCCAGCGGTATCAGCGCACCTGCTGATCTACCGTTCAAGGAGCACCTCTTGCCGGCTATCCAGCCCAAGTGAGCGGTGTTCAGTTCAGATCCATTAAGTAGGGGTTGCGTCGCATGTGTGGCATCGTCGGTATCGTCGGTAAGTCGAACGTCAATCAGGCGCTGTATGACGCGCTAACCGTCCTCCAGCACCGCGGCCAGGATGCTGCCGGTATTGTAACCAGCCATAATGGCCGGTTATTCCTGCGCAAGGACAACGGGTTGGTGCGGGATGTGTTTCATCAGCGCCACATGCAGCGCCTGGTTGGTAACGTGGGCATCGGCCATGTGCGTTATCCAACAGCAGGTAGCTCGACTTCAGCAGAGGCACAGCCGTTTTACGTCAACTCGCCGTATGGCATCACCTTGGCGCACAACGGCAACCTGACCAACGTTGAACAGCTGGCCAAGGAGATTTACGAATCTGACTTGCGTCACGTCAACACCAACTCGGACTCGGAAGTCCTGCTCAACGTCTTCGCCCATGAATTGGCGCAACGTGGCAAGTTGCAACCGACTGAAGAAGACGTTTTCGCCGCTGTGACTGACGTGCACAACCGTTGCCGCGGTGGTTATGCCGTGGTGGCGATGATCACCGGTTACGGCATCGTCGGTTTCCGCGATCCTAACGGCATCCGCCCGATCGTGTTCGGCCAGCGTCACACCGACGAAGGCGTCGAGTACATGATCGCTTCCGAAAGCGTGTCGCTCGACGTGCTGGGCTTTACCCTGATTCGCGACCTGGCGCCGGGCGAAGCGGTTTACATCACTGAAGACGGCAAGCTGCACACCCGTCAGTGCGCAGTAAACCCGCAACTGACCCCGTGCATCTTCGAACACGTGTACCTGGCGCGTCCGGACTCGATCATCGACGGCGTTTCGGTGTACAAGGCGCGTCTGCGCATGGGCGAAAAGCTGGCCGAGAAGATCCTGCGCGAGCGTCCAGACCACGACATCGACGTGGTCATCCCGATCCCGGACACTAGCCGTACCGCTGCGCTGGAGCTGGCGAACCACTTGGGCGTCAAGTTCCGCGAAGGCTTCGTTAAAAACCGTTACATCGGCCGTACCTTCATCATGCCGGGCCAGGCTGCACGTAAAAAATCCGTGCGCCAGAAGCTCAACGCCATCGAACTGGAGTTCCGTGGCAAGAACGTGATGCTGGTCGATGACTCGATCGTGCGTGGCACCACCTGCAAGCAGATCATTCAGATGGCCCGTGAAGCGGGTGCGAAGAATGTTTACTTCTGCTCGGCAGCCCCGGCTGTACGCTACCCGAACGTGTACGGCATCGACATGCCAAGCGCCCACGAACTGATCGCCCATAACCGGACTACCCAGGACGTGGCTGACCTGATCGGCGCTGACTGGCTGATCTATCAAGACCTGCCGGACCTGATCGAAGCGGTCGGTGGCGGCAAGATCAAGATCGAGAAGTTCGACTGCGCGGTGTTTGACGGCAAGTACGTGACCGGCGACATTGACGAGAACTATCTGGACCGCATCGAGCGTGCGCGCAATGATGCCTCCAAGGTGATTGCTCAAGGCGTCGGTGCAACGATAGGCTTGTACAACAACTAAGCTTCAACACACCGGCCCTGATGGGCCGGTTTGCATTGTTCTTACTTAAAAGCATTTATATACAAGGCAAGGAGTGGGCAGCATGAGTCAGGATTGGGATGCCGGTCGGCTGGACAGCGACCTCGAGGGCGTAGCGTTCGACACCTTGGCTGTGCGTGCTGGCCAGCACCGTTCGCCAGAAGGCGAGCACGGTGATGCAATGTACCTGACCTCCAGCTACGTGTTCCGCACGGCTGCCGATGCGGCGGCGCGGTTCTCGGGTGAGGTCCCGGGCAATGTTTATTCGCGTTACACCAACCCTACGGTGCGTGCGTTCGAAGAGCGTATCGCGGCACTGGAAGGGGCGGAGCAGGCCGTTGCCACGGCAACCGGCATGGCCGCCATTTTGTCGGTGGTGATGAGCTTGTGCAGCGCTGGAGACCACGTGCTGGTTTCGCGCAGCGTCTTTGGTTCGACCATCAGCCTGTTCGAAAAATACTTCAAGCGCTTTGGCATTGAGGTGGACTACGTGCCGCTGGCCGAACTGCAAGGATGGGATGCGGCGATCAAGCCGAACACCAAATTGCTGTTTGTGGAGTCGCCGTCCAACCCCTTGGCGGAACTGGTAGACATCACCGCGCTGGCAGAAATTGCCCACGCCAAGGGTGCGCTGCTGGTGGTCGACAACTGCTTCTGTACGCCAGCCTTGCAGCAGCCGGTCAAGCTGGGCGCTGACATCGTTGTGCACTCGGCGACCAAGTTCATCGACGGCCAGGGCCGTTGCATGGGCGGTGTTGTGGCGGGGCGCAGCGAACTGATGAAAGAAGTCGTCGGCTTTTTGCGCACTGCCGGGCCGACCCTGAGCCCGTTCAACGCCTGGATCTTCCTCAAAGGTCTGGAAACCCTCAACCTGCGTATGCGCGCGCACTGCGCCAGCGCCTTGGCCCTGGCCGAGTGGCTGGAGCAGCAGGACGGCGTCGAGAAAGTTCACTACGCGGGCCTCAAGAGCCACCCGCAGCATGCATTGGCCCAGCGCCAGCAGCGCGGCTTCGGCGCAGTGGTCAGCTTTGAAGTCAAAGGCGGCAAAGAGGGCGCCTGGCGCTTTATCGACGCCACCCGCCTGATTTCCATCACCGCTAACCTGGGTGACAGCAAAACCACCATTACCCACCCGGCGACCACCTCCCACGGTCGTCTGGCGCCACAAGAGCGCGAAGCGGCCGGCATCCGTGACAGTCTGATCCGCATTGCGGTCGGCCTGGAAGACGTAGCTGACCTGCAAGCTGACCTGTCGCGAGGCTTGGCCGTACTGTGACCGAATGGGCGCTTGAATCAGCGATTGAGGGCAATGGCCGTGTAGCACTGGTGACCGGTGCTGCACGCGGCATTGGTCTGGGGATTGCGGCGTGGTTGATCAGTGAAGGTTGGCAAGTGGTGCTGACCGACATTGATCGTGCGCGTGGCTCAAAAGTGGTCAAGGCGCTGGGTGACAGCGCCTGGTTCGTGGCCATGGACGTGTCGGTCGAGGCCGACGTGATTCAGTGTGTGGCCCAAGTGTTGGGGCAGTTCGGGCGTCTGGATGCGCTGGTATCGAACGCTGCGATTGCCGATCCGCACAACATGACCCTTGAAAGCCTCGATCTGGATCACTGGAACCGCGTACTGGCCGTCAACCTCACCGGGCCGATGCTGTTGGCCAAGCACTGTGCGCCTTATTTGCGCGCGCATTGCGGTTCGATCGTCAACCTGGCGTCCACCCGCGCCCGCCAGTCAGAGCCAGACACCGAGGCTTACGTGGCGAGCAAGGGCGGTTTGCTGGCGTTGACCCATGCGCTGGCCATCAGCCTTGGGCCGGAGATCCGCGTCAATGCTGTCAGCCCCGGCTGGATCGACGCGCGTGACCCTTCTGTGCGCCGCGCAGAGCCGTTAACCGACGCCGATCACGCGCAGCACCCGACTGGCCGGGTAGGGACCGTTGAAGACGTGGCGGCGATGGTCGCCTGGTTGCTGTCGCGCAATGCCGGTTTTGTCACCGGGCAGGAGTTTGTCGTGGACGGTGGCATGAGCAAGAAAATGGTTTATGACGAGTAACTGAGTTTTTTTGCTTTTTTTGAAAAAAACTCAACCTTGTCCTTGACTTAGCTTCAATACCTGCGTAAATTTCGCGGCCTCAACGAAGCAAAGGGTGATTAGCTCAGCTGGGAGAGCATCTGCCTTACAAGCAGAGGGTCGGCGGTTCGATCCCGTCATCACCCAC
>NZ_WIVR01000101.1:0-10370 GCF_009600525.1 Pseudomonas sp. FSL R10-1350 | reverse complement strand
TGGGTGGTGGACCGCGAAGGTCCGCTCAGCCGTCAGTTGGTGGGGTATGTGGTGGCCCGTGACCCGCTGGCCGACGAGGCGACGTTGCGCCAAACGCTGGTCGATCATCTGCGCAGCCGTTTACCCGCGCACATGCTGCCCGCCCATGTGCTGTGCCTGGCGGCGTTGCCGCTGACCCCCAATGGCAAGCTGGACCGGCAGGCGCTGCCGTCACCGCAGGCCTGTCGGGAGGTGGCTGAACGTGTCGCGCCAGGCACACCGGCCGAGGTGTTGCTGGTTGAGATCTGGCAGGAGTTGCTGGGGCTGGAGGCGATTGGCGTCACCGAGAACTTCTTCGAGCTGGGCGGTGATTCGATCATCTCGTTGCAAGCGGTGAGCCGTGCCGGGGCCCGTGGGCTGGCCTTTACCCCCAAGCAGTTGTTCACCGCACAAACCATCCGTGCGTTGGCGGCATTGGCCCAGACTGCCGAGCCGCAACGGCTTGAAGCCCTCAACACTCCGGCGTTTGCCCTTGCACCCGACACGCTGGCAATTGATCGCAATGAGCTGGACGATGTCTACCCGCTGTCGCCGATGCAGCAGGGCATGCTGTTCCATTGCATCGAGTCGCCCGAGCTTAATCTGTACGTCAACCAGTTGAGCGTGGCGGTTGAAGGCTTGCAGGTAGAGCGTTTTCGCGCCGCCTGGCAAACCTTGCTCGAACGCCATGAGGTGCTGCGCGCTGCGTTCAGGTGGCGTGACGGCGTGACCGAGCCGATGCAAGCGGTGTATCGGCATGCCGAACTGCCGATTGTCGAGCTGGACTGGCGTGATCATGCCGCGCCCGAAGCCGCCTTGCAGGCACTGGCCGCGGATGAACAGGCCCGTGGCTTTGACCTCAACTGCCCGCCGTTGATGCGCTTCACCCTGGTGCATGTGGGCGAGTCCCGTGTGCAAATGATCTGGACGTACCATCACTTGCTGCTCGACGGCTGGAGCGCCTCGCGCCTGCTCGGTGAGATGCTCCGCGTGTACGCCGGGCAGGCGTTGCCAGCGCTGACCGGGCGTTATGCCGACTACATCAGTTGGTTGCAGCGCCAGGACGCCTCGCTGGCCGAACACTTCTGGCGCGAGCGCCTGCAAGCGCTGGATGCACCGAGCATTTTGGCCAAGGCCGCGAATACTCAAGGCAGCGGGCATGGTGTGTTGTACAGCTATCTGGACAGCGCGGCGACCCAGCGTCTGCATCGCTTTGCCAATGCCCAGCGCGTCACCCTGAACACGCTGATTCAGGGGGCCTGGCTGTTGCTCTTGCAGCGTCACACCGGGCAGCGCAGCGTGGCCTTTGGCGCCACCGTGGCCGGGCGACCGACGCAATTGGCCGGGGCGCAGGACATGCTCGGGCTGTTTATCAACACCTTGCCGGTGATCCAGATCCTCGACCCGCAGCAGGCGCTGGGCGATTGGTTGCGTCAGGTGCAGGACTACAACCTGGCGATCCGCGACTTTGAACACACGCCGCTGGCAGATATTCAGCGCTGGGCCGGGCAGGGCGGGCAGGGGTTGTTCGACAGCATCATCGTGTTTGAGAACCACCCGGTAGACCGCGCTTTGCGCGGCGAGCAGGACGGAGAGCTGCGCTTTGCCGAGGTCGGCAGCGGCGGGGTGACCAACTTCCCGATGGACTTGATGGTCAGCGCCAGCGAGCAAGGCCTGGAGGTTGAATACCTGTACCTGCGCGAGCGCTTCAGTGCGCCTGAGGTCGAGCGCATTCGTGCGCAACTGGAAGGGTTGCTGGCACAGTTGCCGCAAGACGCCGAGCGTTTGATCGGTGCCATCGGCTTGCCCAACGCCTGTATCGAACCGACGCATCCCGCTCTGCCGGTGACTGATCTGGTGCAGGGCTTTAGCCAGCAGGTGTTGCGCCAGCCGCAGGCCAGGGCGCTGAGCTGTGACGGCCGCGAACTCAGTTATGCCGAGCTTGAGCGTCAAGCCAATGGGCTGGCTTGTGAGTTGCAGTCCCGAGGCATCGGCCCGGAGGAGGTGGTGGCCGTGGCGCTGCCGCGCTCGGAGCTCACCGTCGTAGCGTTTTTGGCGGTGCTCAAGGCGGGCGCGGCGTACCTGCCGCTGGACCTGGATTACCCCGCCGAGCGTCTGGCCTATATGTTGGCGGACTCGGGCGCGAGCCTGTTGCTGTGCCGCAGCGACGTCGATCAGCGGGTGGCGTTTGATCCGGCCCTGGCGCGGCTGGAGCTGGACACACTGGCGGACGTTCAAGGCACGCCGCACCCCGTGCAGCCATTGGCCGGGCACCTGGCGTATTTGATCTACACCTCGGGCTCCACCGGCCAACCTAAAGGCGTGGCGGTGGCCCGCGAGCCGATTGCGCGACATTGCCAGGGAATTATCGAGCTGTATGAGCTGAGCCCGGCGAGCCGTGAATTGCACTTTATGTCGTTCGCGTTCGACGGTGCCCAAGAACGCTGGCTCAGTGTGTTGTTGGCTGGTGGCAGCCTGGTGATTCGTGGCGACCACTTGTGGACCCCCGAGCAGACCTTGCAGGTGCTGCGTGAGCAGCAGGTGAATGTGGCGTGCTTCCCGCCGGTTTATCTGCAACAACTGGCCGAAGTGGCGCTGACCCAAGGGCCTCCGCCAGCGGTGCACACCTACTGCTTTGGCGGCGATGCGGTGCCGGATGCCAGCTTTGAACTGGTTAAACGCGCCTTGCAACCGCAGCGTCTGGTCAATGGCTACGGCCCGACAGAAACAGTGGTCACGCCGCTGCTGTGGCGCGCCGAGGTGACGCAGCAGTGTGACGCCGCCTACGCGCCGATTGGCCGCAGCGTGGCCGGGCGTGGTGTGTACGTGCTGGATGCGGACATGAACCCGTTGCCGGTGGGCGTCAGCGGCGAGTTGTACCTGGGCGGTGAGTGTCTGGCGCGTGGCTATCATCACCAGCCCGGTTTGAGTGCCGAGCGCTTTTTGCCGGACCCGTTCGATGCCAAGGGCGGGCGCATGTATCGCACCGGTGATCTGGTGCGCCAGCGCGAAGACGGCATAGTCGATTACTTGGGGCGTCTGGACCAACAAGTGAAGATCCGCGGTTTCCGCATCGAACTGGGCGAAATCGAAGCGCGCCTGCGCCAGTGCGAGGGGGTGCAGGACGCCGCAGTCAACGTCTTTGAGGGTGTCACCGGCAAGCAGTTGGTGGGCTATGTGGTTGCCGCGCCCGGTCAGAGCCTTGAGCGCGAGGTGAAAGAGCAGCTCCAGGCGCAACTGCCGGACTACATGGTGCCGTCGCAGATTGTGCAACTGGCTCGGTTGCCGCTGTCGGCCAACGGCAAACTGGATCGCCGCGCCTTGCTACAGCCCCAGCGCGCCCAAGACCATTACCGCGCGCCGCGCAATGCGCTGGAACAGGCCTTGGTGCAGATCTGGCAAGACGTGCTGGGCCTGGAGCAAGTCGGTATCGACGATAACTTTTTTGAGCTGGGCGGCGACTCGTTGCAGGTGTTGAAAGTCATCTCGCAGGTCCGTCATCAGGCGCATTTGGGCTTCAGCCTGAAACTGCGCGACTTGATGCAAAAGCCCTGCATCGCGCAACTGAGCGGTTATGAACCGCACATTGCGGCCTTTGCGCCGGACCCTTTGTTGGCGCTCAACAGCCGGGTCAGTGGCGTGCCGCCGTTGTTCTGCCTGCACGCGGGGTTCGGCACAGTGTTCGACTATGAACCGCTGGCCCGTAAATTGGACGGGCGCCGCAGCGTTTATGGAGTGCAGTGCCGAATGTTGCTGGACCCGGCTTGGCAGGACGACTCATTGCAAACCATGGCTCAGGCCTACGCCGTGCACATCCGCCAGCAGCAGGCCCACGGCCCTTATCACCTGCTGGGCTGGTCGCTGGGCGGTGCGTTGACCTTGCTGGTGGCGCAAGAGCTGGAGGCCCAGGGCCAGGAAGTGGCGTTTGCCGGATTGGTCGACAGCTACGTGGCGGGTACGGCGCAAGCCAGTGACGGGCGTGAAGATCTACAAGACTTTTTGCGTTTCGTGTTGGGCGTGACGCAGGCCGAGGCGCAGATGCTAATGGCGGATGACCAGCACAGTGCCGAGCAGGTGATTGAAGCCGCGATGGCCACCCATGAGCATGGCGTGTTGGGGGCGGCGGAACTGAGCCAGATCTTCGCCGTGGGTGCACGGCTCAAGCACTTGGCGTTGGCCCAGCGCGGCTTGCCGCAGACTCGGGTGCAGGCCCACCACTGGTGGGTGGCAGGCCGTGAAGAAGAGCGCCGGGTACACGCGGCACACATCGGCGCGGGCGCCAGCCATGAGGTGTTGAGTGGCGGCCATTACGAATTGATGCGCCATGCGCGATTGCTGACGCAACTGGATGACCTGTTGGCTGTGCAGCTTGATCTGGCTTGAACGGGTGCGGAGCAAAAGATCGTTATCAAATATGAACTAAGCGATTGATTTTAAAGAATCTGTAGGAGCGAGCTTGCTCGCGATCTTTTGATCTTGATCTGGTTTTTGATCTAAGAGGCCCCGTTAAACCACGCTGGCCGAACGCAGGTTTTGCGCAGAGGGTAACCCGGCATGAAGCCGGGTTAGCCGCGACACGGCCATGGATGGCCGATCGCGGCGGGCCCACCGAGCTTGGCCTGTGGTGAGGGCATGCCGAGCCAGAGCGAGGCACCGAGGGGTAGGGGCAAAAGCGTTTTGGTTACTTTGCCGCTTTTGCAAAGTGACGCGGCGTAAGGCCGGAACCCTAAGTGGCCGTTGCCGCAGCAACGGATATGTACTCAAGTCAAGAGCCCCCTCACCCTAGCCCTCTCCCGAAGGAGAGGGAATCGATTGGGGGATGCTGAAGAAAATCGGCGGCCTGTTTGCTGCGCGACAGCGTGGCGCCGACGACGGGCGGCCCCACTAACAGTTTGTTATTGAGGAAAGTAGAAATGTCGGTGTTGCCCGAACTGGAAGCATTTTTAGAATTGGCTGAATTCAGCCGCATGACCGGCAAGACCCAGCCCATGCATGCGCTGACCCCGGCCCAGGCCCGCAGCGAGTTCGAGCAAAGCGCCAGCGTGTTTGATGTGCCGGTGACGGCAGTGGACAGCTACGACGTGCGGATTCCGGCGCGTGATGGCTTCAGCCTGTCGGCACGGCTTTATCGTCGGCCTGGCCTTGAGGTCGGGCCGTTGCCGGTGGTGGTTTATTTTCACGGCGGTGGCTATGTCATTGGCAGCCTCGACAGCCATGATTCGCTGTGCCGCCGGTTGGCGGCGGCCGGGGATTTTGCCTTGCTGGCGGTCAATTACCGGCTAGCCCCGGAGTGGGTGTTTCCCACCGCCGTGCATGACGCCTGCGATGCAGTGAACTGGCTGCTGCGTGAGGGCCGTCAACATGGGCTGGACGCCTCGCGGGTGGCCTTTGCCGGAGACAGTGCGGGCGGAACCTTGAGCACGGTGTTATCGATTCTGGCGGTGCAGGAACCGCAAGAAGTCGCCATCGTGCCCCGTGCCCAAGTGCTGCTGTATCCGGTGACCGATGGCAGCTGCAAGCGTGACTCCCATCAGCGTTACGCCGAGGGCTACCTGCTCGAAACCGCGACCATGGACTGGTTTTACGGGCATTACGCCAAGGATGAACAGGTGCTGCAGGACTGGCGGATTTCGCCGTTACTCGCAACAGATGTCAGCGGCCTGGCCCCGGCATTGGTGTACCTGGCCGGCTACGACCCGTTATATGACGAAGGCCTGGCGTATGCCCGCAAGCTTGAACAAGCCGGTAACGACGTACTGTTGCTGGAAGAACCCGGCATGACCCACGACTTTATGCGCATGAGCGGCTTGCTGGAGCAAGTGCCGGAGATCCATGGGCGGGTGGCGGGTTGGCTGGATAAACGGCTGGCACAATCCTGAACCTTGCAAATCACTTGTAGTCGCTGCCGAAGCATGAGGCTGCGATGGGTTGCGAAGCGACCCCGGACGGCGGTCCTGCGGCCCGCATCGCAGCCGTCGTACCTAAGCAGCGACTACACGAACCGTTTTCAATCCCCAAATCCAATCTGCGCAATCAACCACACATTCGCCCCGCTGATCACGGCAAACAGGAACCACGCCAGCAGCTTTGTCGGCAGCCGATTTGCGAAAGGCCCCATGAGCGTAGAGTCGCTGGTCATGCGGATCAGCGGGTAGAGCGCAAAGGGCAGTTGCAGGCTCAGCACGACCTGGCTAAGGATCAGCAGTTTGCCCACGGCGTCATCGCCCATCAGCCACACCCCGAGGAACGCCGGGATCAAGGCCAGGCCACGGGTAATCAGGCGGCGCTGCCAGCAGGGGATGCGCAGGTTCAAGTAGCCTTCCATGATCACTTGCCCGGCAATGGTGCCGGTGAAGGTCGAGCTTTGACCCGAGGCCAGTAATGCCACGCCAAACAGGATGCTGGCCATGGCGCCGCCGACCAGCGGGTCGAGCATGCGGTAGGCGTCCTGGATTTCGACGATGTCAGAATGGCCGGTCTGATGGAAGGCGGCAGCGGCGAGGATCAGGATGGCGGCGTTGACCAGCAGGGCCAGGGTCAACGAACCGATGGTGTCGATGCGCGACAGGCGCACGGCGTCGAGTTTGCTGGCGTAGTCGCGGCCGGTCAGGCGGGTTTGCACGATGGAGGTGTGCAGGTAGAGGTTGTGCGGCATGACCGTGGCGCCAATGATGCCGATGGCGATGTACAACGGCGCGGCGTCGCTGATGGCGGAGAGGGAAGGTTTGAAGCCTTCGAAAACGTCCGGCCAGTAGGGTTTGATCAGCACCAGTTCAACGAAAAAACACGCGGCAATGGTCATCACCAAGGCCAGCATGATGGCTTCGAGGCGGCGGAAGCCTTTGCCTTGCAGCGCCAGAATCAACAGGGTGTCGAAGGCGGTCAGGGCGATGCCGAAGGTCAGCGAGCAGCCTAGTAGCAAGTGGAAGGCCAGCGCGCAGCCGAGCACTTCGGCGAGGTCGGTGGCGATGATCGAGATTTCTGCCAACACCCATTGAAACCGTGCCGAGCGCTGGCTGTAGCGTTCGCGGCAAAGTTGCGCCAGGTCGCGCCCGGTGGCGATGCCCAGGCGTGAGCACAAACACTGCACGGCCATGCCGGCCAGGCTGGCGAGCAATACCACAAACAGCAAGCTGTAGCCGTAGCGCGAACCTGCTTCGATGGCGGTGGCCCAGTTGCCCGGATCCATGTAGCCAATGCTGATCAACAAGCCGGGCCCGGCGAAGCGTAGCGCGCGTTTCCAGAACGGCGCTCTGGCGTCCACGGGGACGCTGCCGCTGACTTCAGGCGGGCAGAAGGGCGCGGTGGCGATTTTTGGCAGGCTGAATTTCAAACGCGGGCTCCGGGACTTTATAAATCAGTGTTAGCGAGGTGCAGGCAGTTGCAGCGGTGTCAGTAACGGCTGGCCACTAAAAAACGCCTGCAGGTTGTCGACCACCAATTGCACGGTGTCTTTAGCAGCTTCGGGCGATTGGCCGGCCACGTGCGGGGTCATGACCACGTTGCCGAGGGTTTTCAGGCCATCGGGGACCAAGGGTTCGCCCTCGAACACATCAAGCCCGGCACCGGCGATGGTGCCTGCGGTCAGGGCGGTGATCAGGGCTTGAGTGTCGACCACGCTGCCGCGGCCAATGTTGATCAGGTAGCCGTCGGGGCCCAGCGCTTGGAGTACGCTGGCGTCGACCAAGTGTCGCGTGCCCGCACCGCCGGGGGTCGCCAGCACCAGAAAGTCCACCGCGCTGGCCAGATCGTGTACTTTGGCGCGGTAGGTGTACGGGCTGTCCGGGCGGGGTTGGCGGGTGTGGTAACTGATGCTCATGTCAAAACCCAGCGCGGCCCGTTTGGCGATGGCTTGACCCACTGCGCCAAGGCCGACAATGCCCAGGCGTTTTCCGGACAGGCTCGGCTGGCGTACTTTGATCCACTCGTTGCGGCGCACACTGGCGTCCGCCTGGGGGATGCCGCGCACCGTAGACAACAGCAGCGCCAGGGTATGGTCAGCCACGCACGAGGCGTTGGCTCCGGCGCCATTGGTCACCTTGATCCCGCGATTGCTGGCGGCCTGCAAATCGACTTCTTCATAACCGGCGCCGATCACGCAGATGATGCTGAGCAAGGGAAGGGCGGCCATTTCATCATCGCGCAAACCCAGCGGGCCGCGGGTCAGCACGACGTCGATACGTGCGCCGTGAGTGGCGATGGCCTCGGCGCGGCTGGCGGCGCTGGGCGCAAGAATCAGGTCATAGCCCTGGTCTTCCAGCAGATACAGACAGTCGTTAACCGTTTCAACCAGCACCAGCACTACGTGGCCCATGGGGAGACTCCAGACAGGGATGACCGAGAATGAGGCGAGATTAGCACCTCTGTCCCGGGGTTTTCCCTGTATCAACTTGATACAAACGCTCTATTTGGAGGTTTTTTCATCTGCGCGTCGGATGTTCGGCCTTTGCCTGCGTGCTGCGCTGGAGCCGAGCCGGGTCGGCCTGTTAAGATTCGCCCTTTGTTTTATCTTCACTTCGAGATCGCTCATGACCACCGTTCGCACGCGCATCGCGCCATCACCGACTGGCGACCCCCACGTAGGTACCGCTTACATCGCTTTGTTCAACTACTGCTTTGCCAAGCAGCATGGCGGCGAGTTCATCCTGCGCATCGAAGACACTGACCAATTGCGTTCGACCCGCGAGTCGGAACAGCAGATCTTCGACGCCCTGCGCTGGTTGGGGATCACCTGGAGCGAAGGCCCGGACGTAGGCGGCCCGCACGGTCCGTACCGTCAAAGCGAGCGCAGTGACATCTACAAGCAATACACCCAGGAACTGGTCGACAAGGGCTATGCGTTCCCGTGCTTCTGCACCGCAGAGGAGCTGGACCAGATGCGCGCCGAGCAAATGGCCAAGGGCGAAACCCCGCGTTACGACGGCCGTGCCTTGCTGCTGTCGCAAGAAGAAATCGACCGCCGCCTGGCCGCAGGCGAGCCGCACGTGATCCGCATGAAAGTGCCGACCGAGGGCGTGTGCGTGGTGCCGGACATGCTGCGTGGCGACGTCGAGATCCCGTGGGACCGCATGGACATGCAAGTACTGATGAAGGCTGACGGCCTGCCTACGTACTTTTTGGCCAACGTGGTCGACGACCACCTGATGGGCATCACCCACGTATTGCGTGGCGAAGAATGGCTGCCATCGGCGCCAAAACTGATCCTGCTGTACGAATACTTCGGCTGGGAACAACCGCAGTTGTGCTACATGCCGCTGCTGCGTAACCCGGACAAGAGCAAGCTGTCCAAGCGCAAGAACCCGACGTCGGTGACGTTCTACGAGCGCATGGGCTTTATGCCTGAGGCCATGCTCAACTACCTGGGCCGCATGGGCTGGTCGATGCCGGACGAGCGCGAGAAGTTCTCGCTGCAAGAAATGGTCGATAACTTTGATCTGTCCCGTGTCTCCCTGGGCGGGCCGATTTTCGATATCGAGAAGCTTTCCTGGCTCAATGGCCAATGGCTGCGTGACTTGCCGCTGGAAGAGTTCGCCAGCCGCGTGCAGCACTGGGCGTTGAACCCCGACTACATGATGAAGATCGCGCCGCTGGTGCAGGGCCGGGTTGAAACCTTCAGCCAGATCGCGCCGTTGGCCGGGTTCTTCTTCGCAGGCGGCGTGCAGCTGGATGCCAAGCTGTTTGAGCACAAAAAGCTCTCCGGCGATCAAGTACGCCAGTTGATGCAGTTGATTTTGTGGAAGCTCGAAAGCCTGCGTCAGTGGGAGAAAGACGCGATCACGGCGTGCATTCAGACCGTGGTGGAATCCCTTGAACTGAAGCTGCGTGATGCCATGCCGCTGATGTTCGCTTCCATCACTGGCCAGGCCAGCTCGGTGTCGGTACTGGATGCCATGGAGATCCTGGGCCCGGACCTGACGCGCTTCCGTCTGCGTCAGGCGCTGGACCTGCTGGGTGGCGTATCGAAGAAAGAAAACAAAGAGTGGGAAAAGCTGTTCAGCGCAATGGCTTGATTCGCGTTTATTTGTAGTCGCTGCCGAAGGCTGCGAGAGGGGCCGAAGGTATTTTGGAACAGCAGGGCTGCTATGCAGCCCATCGCAGCCTGCGGCAGCGACTACAAATTTAATCAGCGCGCCCCCGTGTTTTCGGGGTTTTAAGGATAAGTGGTTGTTCTCACGGCAAATTTTTTTAGAAATTTTTAAAAATAAGTTTGACAGCCTACCGATCCAGTCTTAATATGCGCCCCGTCCACACAGCAACACGCAACACTGACTGTTTGGGGCTATAGCTCAGCTGGGAGAGCGCTTGCATGGCATGCAAGAGGTCAACGGTTCGATCCCGTTTAGCTCCACCAA
>NZ_WIVR01000100.1:0-10387 GCF_009600525.1 Pseudomonas sp. FSL R10-1350 | reverse complement strand
CAACACCGGCTCCAGCGGTGGCAGCGACCAAACCTGCACCTGCGCCAGCCGCCAAGCCCGCTCCGGCCCCGGCTCCCAAGCCTGCCGCCAAACCTGCTGAGAAGCCGGTGACTGTGGCCAAGGCTGCACCGGGCGGTAGCTGGTACGCCAGCCAACCGGCCAGCAACTACGTCGTGCAGATCGTCGGCACCAGCTCTGAAGCGTCAGCGCAAAATGTCGCAAAAGAGTTGGGTGGCGAAGCCCGTTATTTCAAGAAATCCTTGAACGGCAAGCCGCTGTACGTCGTGACTTACGGTAATTTCCCAAGCCATGCCGCCGCTACTGCGGCAATCAAGAACTTGCCAGCGAAGACGCAGGCTGGTAAACCTTGGCCTCGCACTGTCGCCAGCGTCCAACAAGAACTGGCAGCAGCTCGCTGATGAGACGGCGACTTTACCCAGGTCGCCGTTCTAGGCTCTGCACGAAATGTATCTGCGCTCGGTTATGCGGCGTTGAAAACAGGCTCGGAATGCTCATTTACAACCCGTAAACTCCGCTTCCTCGCCTGTTTTCGCCTTGCCTGACCTACGCTCGAAAACATTTCGTACAGACCTTTACCCATCAAAATATTCGCCCAGCATGCGACTTAATCGAGTCGCATGCGTTGTGGTGTCTGCGCCGTGCGGCGGTCAACATCAAAAATGTTTTGACTAGCACGAGCAATCGCTTTAAACCTTCATCAATGCGACATAAATTTACGGTTAATCGCCGCTTAATTTGTGGGTCTTTGCGACGGTGTGTAAAATGGCCACCCTTTTGCTACCGCTAAGCTGGCGTACGTTCAGCGCGGAAAGCAGGTGGTTGAATTAAAAAGAAATTTGCCCCTTTTTGGGGCAGCCTGGTGAGAAAGTGTCTATGAAAGCAGGTCTGTACCACCCCGATGAATTCAAGGATAACTGTGGTTTCGGCCTGATAGCCCATATGCAGGGCGAACCCAGTCATACCCTATTGCAAACCGCCATTGAGGCCCTGACCTGCATGACCCACCGCGGTGGGATCAACGCAGACGGCAAGACCGGTGACGGTTGTGGCCTGCTGATTCAAAAGCCCGATCAGTTCTTGCGTGCAGTCGCCAAAGAACAGTTCGGCACTGATTTGCCCAAGCAATATGCGGTCGGCATGGTGTTTTTTAACCAGGACCCGATCAAGGCCGAAGCGGCCCGCGCCCACATGAACCGCGAAATCCTCGCGGCGGGCCTGCAATTGGTGGGCTGGCGCAAAGTCCCGATTGATACCAGCGTGCTGGGTCGTCTGGCGCTGGAGCGTCTGCCACAAATCGAGCAAGTGTTCATCGCAGGCGACGGCCTCAGCGATCAGGACATGGCGATCAAGCTGTTCAGCGCCCGTCGCCGTTCCTCGGTGGCCAACGCAGCGGACACCGACCACTACATCTGCAGCTTTTCTCACAAGACCATTATCTATAAAGGCCTGATGATGCCGGCGGACTTGACCGCCTTCTATCCAGACCTTAGCGACGAGCGCCTGCAAACCGCCATCTGCGTGTTCCACCAGCGCTTCTCCACCAACACATTGCCGAAATGGCCGCTGGCTCAGCCATTCCGCTTTCTCGCCCACAACGGCGAGATCAACACCATCACCGGCAACCGCAACTGGGCGCAGGCCCGTCGCACCAAGTTTGCCAATGACCTGATCGGCGACCTCGACGAGCTCGGCCCGCTGGTTAACCGCGTGGGTTCTGACTCCTCCAGCATGGACAACATGCTTGAGTTGATGGTCACCGGCGGCATTGACCTGTTCCGTGGCGTGCGCATGTTGATTCCACCGGCATGGCAGAACGTTGAAACCATGGACCCCGACCTGCGGGCGTTCTATGAGTACAACTCCATGCACATGGAGCCGTGGGACGGCCCGGCGGGCGTGGTAATGACCGATGGTCGTTACGCGGTCTGCCTGCTCGACCGTAACGGCCTGCGCCCGGCGCGCTGGGTCACGACCACCAACGGCTACATCACCATCGCCTCCGAAATCGGCGTGTGGGACTACAAGCCTGAAGACGTGATCGCCAAAGGCCGCGTTGGCCCTGGGCAAATCCTTGCGGTCGATACCGAGACCGGCCAGGTGCTGGACACCGACTCCATCGACAACCGCTTGAAGTCGCGCCACCCCTACAAACAGTGGCTGCGCAAGAATGCCCTGCGCATTCAGGCCACCATTGAAGACAACGACCACGGGTCTGCGTTTTACGACGTCGATCAGCTCAAGCAATACATGAAGATGTACCAGGTCACGTTCGAAGAGCGCGATCAGGTGCTGCGCCCACTGGGCGAACAAGGCTACGAAGCCGTGGGCTCGATGGGTGACGACACGCCAATGGCCGTGCTGTCACAGCGTGTGCGCACGCCGTACGACTACTTCCGTCAGCAGTTCGCGCAGGTTACCAACCCGCCGATCGACCCGCTGCGTGAAGCCATCGTCATGTCGCTGGAAATCTGCCTCGGTGCCGAGCGCAACATCTTCCAGGAATCGCCAGAGCACGCCTCGCGCGTCATCCTCAGTTCGCCTGTGATCTCGCCAGCCAAATGGCGTTCGCTGATGAACCTCGATCTGCCGGGCTTTGAGCGTCAGATCATCGACCTCAACTACGACCAGTCGATTGGCCTTGAAGCTGCCGTGCGCAACATCGCCGACCAGGCCGAAGAAGCCGCGCGTGCGGGCCATAGCCAGATCGTCTTGACCGACCGTCATATCGCGCCGGGCAAGCTGCCGGTCCACGCCTCGCTGGCCGTGGGCGCTGTGCACCACCGCCTGACCGAAAAAGGCCTGCGTTGCGACAGCAACATCCTGGTCGAAACCGCGACCGCTCGCGACCCGCATCACTTTGCCGTGCTGATCGGCTTCGGCGCCTCGGCGGTGTACCCGTTCCTGGCCTACGAAGTGCTGGGCGACTTGATCCGTACTGGCGAAGTGCTGGGCGACCTCTACGAAGTGTTCAAAAACTACCGTAAAGGCATCACCAAAGGCCTGCTCAAAATCCTCTCGAAGATGGGCATCTCGACCATCGCGTCCTACCGCGGTGCGCAACTGTTCGAAGCCATTGGCCTGTCCGAAGAAGTCTGCAACCTGAGCTTCCGTGGTGTGCCAAGCCGCATCAAGGGCGCGCGTTTTGTCGACCTTGAAGCCGAGCAAAAACTGCTCGCCGCTGAAGCCTGGAGCCCGCGTAAAGCCATCCAGCAAGGCGGTCTGCTCAAGTACGTACACGGTGGCGAGTACCACGCCTACAACCCGGACGTGGTCGCCACCCTGCAAGCTGCTGTGCAGCAGGGCGATTACAGCAAGTTCAAGGAATACACCGCACTGGTCGATAAACGCCCGGTGTCGATGATCCGCGACCTGTTCCAGGTCAAAACCCTCGACACGCCATTGGCCATCGACGAGATCGAACCGCTGGACTCGATCCTCAAGCGCTTCGACTCGGCCGGTATCTCGCTCGGCGCCTTGTCGCCAGAAGCGCACGAAGCCCTGGCTGAAGCCATGAACCGCTTGGGCGCCCGCTCCAACTCCGGTGAAGGCGGCGAAGACCCGGCGCGTTACGGCACCATCAAAAGCTCGAAAATCAAACAAGTGGCCACCGGCCGTTTCGGCGTCACGCCGGAATACCTGGTCAACGCTGAAGTGCTGCAAATCAAGGTTGCCCAAGGCGCCAAACCGGGTGAGGGCGGGCAACTGCCAGGCGGCAAGGTCAACGGCCTGATCGCCAAGCTGCGCTATGCCGTGCCCGGCGTAACCCTGATTTCGCCACCGCCGCACCACGACATCTACTCCATTGAAGACTTGTCGCAGCTGATCTTTGACCTCAAGCAGGTCAACCCTAAAGCGCTGGTCTCGGTCAAATTGGTGGCCGAAGCGGGCGTAGGCACCATCGCCGCTGGCGTGGCCAAGGCGTATGCCGACCTGATCACCATCTCCGGCTACGACGGCGGTACCGGTGCATCGCCGCTGACCTCGATCAAATACGCGGGCGCGCCGTGGGAACTGGGCCTGGCGGAAACCCACCAGACCCTGCGCGGCAACGACCTGCGTGGCAAAGTGCGGGTGCAGACCGACGGCGGCCTGAAAACCGGCCTCGACGTGATCAAGGCGGCGATTCTGGGCGCTGAAAGCTTCGGCTTCGGCACCGCGCCAATGATCGCGCTGGGCTGCAAATACCTGCGTATTTGCCACCTCAACAACTGCGCGACCGGTGTGGCCACGCAAAACGAATCGCTGCGTAAAAACCACTACATCGGCACCGTCGACATGGTGGTCAACTTCTTCACCTACGTGGCCGAAGAAACCCGCGAGTGGCTGGCCAAGCTGGGCGTGCGCAGCCTTGAAGAGCTGATCGGGCGTACCGACCTGCTGGACATCCTGCCGGGCGAAACCGCCAAGCAGCACAACCTCGACCTCACGCCGTTGTTGGGCAGCGACCACATCCCGGCTGACAAGCCGCAGTTCTGCCAGGTTGATCGCAACCCGCCGTTCGACCAAGGCCTGCTGGCCGAGCAAATGCTCGACATGGCCCGTTCGGCGATCAACGACCTGAGCGGTGCCGAGTTCGACCTCGACATCTGCAACTGCGACCGTTCGATTGGTGCACGGATCTCGGGTGAAATCGCCCGCGCTCACGGCAACCAGGGCATGGCCAAGGCGCCGATCACGTTCCGCTTCAAAGGCACTGCCGGTCAGAGCTTTGGTGTGTGGAACGCCGGTGGTTTGAACCTCTACCTGCAAGGCGACGCCAACGACTACGTGGGCAAAGGCATGACCGGCGGCAAGCTGGTGATCGTGCCGCCTGCGGGCAGCGTCTACAAAACCCAGGACAGCGCCATTGTCGGCAACACCTGCCTGTACGGCGCCACTGGCGGCAAGCTGTTTGCCGCAGGCACCGCAGGCGAGCGTTTCGCGGTGCGTAACTCCGGTGCCCACACCGTGGTGGAAGGCACAGGCGACCACTGCTGCGAATACATGACGGGCGGCTTTGTCTGCGTATTGGGCAAAACCGGTTACAACTTCGGCTCAGGCATGACCGGCGGTTTCGCCTACGTGCTGGATCAGGACAACACGTTTGTCGACAAGGTGAACCACGAGTTGGTGGAGATCCAGCGTATCAGCGGCGAAGCGATGGAAGCCTATCGCAACCACCTGCAACACGTGCTGGACGAATACGTTGAGGAAACCAACAGCGAGTGGGGCCGTAATCTCGCGGAAAACCTCGATGATTACCTGCGTCGTTTCTGGATGGTCAAGCCTAAGGCTGCCAGCTTGAAAACGTTGCTTTCCAGCATCCGTGCCAATCCGCAATAACGATGCAGGGGCAAGCTTGCAGCTTCAAGCTGCAAGCTTGAACGCAGAATGCGGTGTACCGGTAAACGTGTTTGTCTTGCAGCTATGAGCTTGAAGCTTGTAGCTGTCGTAAAGAGGTTTTGAAGATGGCCGAACGTCTAAGTAACGACTTCCAATTCATCGATGTCGGGCGCAAAGATCCGAAGAAGAAACTGTTACGTCAACGCAAAAAAGAGTTCGTGGAAATCTACGAACCTTTCAAACCCCAGCAGTCGGCCGACCAGGCCCACCGCTGCCTGGGGTGCGGTAACCCTTACTGTGAATGGAAATGCCCTGTGCATAACTTCATTCCCAACTGGCTCAAACTGGTGGCCGAGGGCAACATCCTCGCCGCCGCTGAACTGTCGCACCAAACCAACACCCTGCCCGAAGTGTGCGGCCGGGTGTGCCCGCAAGACCGTCTGTGCGAGGGTGCTTGCACCCTCAACGACGGTTTTGGCGCGGTGACCATCGGTTCGGTTGAGAAGTACATCACCGACACCGCCTTCGCCATGGGCTGGCGCCCGGACATGTCCAAAGTGGTGCCGACCGGCAAGCGCGTGGCAATCATCGGCGCCGGGCCTGCGGGTCTGGGCTGCGCTGACGTGCTGGTGCGTGGCGGGGTGACCCCGGTGGTCTTCGACAAGAACCCGGAAATCGGCGGTCTGCTGACCTTCGGCATCCCGGAGTTCAAGCTGGAGAAAACCGTACTGAGCAATCGCCGCGAAGTCTTCACCGGCATGGGTATCGAGTTCCGCCTCAATACCGAAATCGGTAAAGACATCAGCATGGAAGAACTGCTGGCCGAGTACGACGCGGTCTTTATGGGCATGGGCACCTACACCTACATGAAAGGTGGTTTTGCCGGTGAAGACTTGCCGGGCGTGCACGACGCGCTGGATTTCTTGATTGCCAACGTCAACCGCAACCTGGGCTTTGAAAAAACGCCGGAAGATTTCGTCGACATGAAAGGCAAAAAGGTCGTGGTGCTGGGCGGTGGTGACACCGCCATGGACTGCAACCGGACCTCGATCCGCCAGGGCGCCAAGTCGGTGACCTGTGCGTACCGTCGTGACGAAGCCAACATGCCCGGTTCGCGCAAAGAGGTTAAAAACGCCAAGGAAGAAGGCGTGAAATTCCTCTACAACCGTCAGCCGATTGCGATTGTCGGTGACGGCAAAGTTGAAGGCGTGAAAGTGGTCGAGACCCGTCTCGGCGAGCCGGACGCCCGTGGCCGTCGCAGCCCTGAGCCGATTCCGGGCTCCGAAGAGATCATCCCGGCAGACGCCGTGATCATCGCGTTCGGCTTCCGCCCGAGCCCGGCGCCGTGGTTTGAGCAGTTCGACATCGCCACCGACAGCCAGGGCCGCGTGATTGCGCCTGAGCAGTCGCAGTTCAAGCACCAGACCAGCCACCCGAAGATCTTTGCCGGTGGCGACATGGTGCGCGGTTCTGACCTGGTGGTGACCGCGATCTTCGAAGGCCGCACCGCGGCAGAAGGGATCATGGACTACCTGGGCGTCTAACCTAAATCCTGTAGGAGCGAGCTTGCCTCGCGATCTTTTGATCTTTAAAAAGATCGCGAGACAAGCTCGCTCCTACAGCAAACAGTGCATCACCCCCGCGTCAAATCGCCCCGATAGATAAAAGGCACGGCTCTTGCCGTGCCTTTTGCGTCTGTCTCTGAGAAAATGCCCCCACTTTTTTTCCGGATGCAGACATGACTGATCTCAAGAATGACCGTTTCCTTCGCGCTTTGCTCAAGCAACCCGTAGACGTAACGCCTGTCTGGATGATGCGTCAGGCCGGCCGCTACTTGCCGGAATACCGTGCCAGCCGCGCCAAGGCCGGTGACTTCATGAGCCTGTGCAAGAATGCTGAATTCGCCTGTGAAGTCACGCTGCAGCCTCTGGACCGCTTCCCTCAGCTGGACGCGGCCATCCTGTTTTCCGACATCCTGACCATTCCTGATGCCATGGGCCAAGGCCTGTATTTTGAAACCGGCGAAGGCCCGCGTTTCAAAAAGGTCGTCAGCACCCTGGCCGATATCGAAGCTTTGCCGATCCCGGATCCGCAAAAAGACCTCGGCTACGTGATGAACGCGGTCAGCACCATCCGCCGCGAACTCAACGGCCGTGTGCCGTTGATCGGTTTCTCGGGCAGCCCGTGGACGCTGGCCACTTACATGGTTGAAGGCGGTTCGTCCAAAGACTTCCGCAAAACCAAAGCCATGCTCTACGACACGCCGCAGGCCATGCACTTGCTGCTCGACAAGTTGGCGCAGTCGGTCACCTCTTACCTCAACGGGCAAATTCTCGCGGGCGCGCAAGCGGTGCAGATTTTCGACACCTGGGGCGGCAACCTGTCGTCCGCGGCGTATCAAGAGTTCTCCCTGGCCTACATGCGCAAAATCGTCAGCGGCCTGATCCGCGAGCACGAAGGTCGCAAAGTGCCGGTGATCCTGTTCACCAAAAATGGCGGCCTGTGGCTGGAAAGCATTGCTGATGCCGGCGCCGATGCGCTGGGCCTGGACTGGACCTGCGATCTGGGCGAAGCCCGCCGCCGCGTGGGCAACAAAGTGGCCCTGCAAGGCAACATGGACCCGACCGTGCTGTACGCGAACCCCGAGGCCATCCGCACCGAGGTTAAACGCATTCTCGCCAGTTACGGCAAAGGTTCGGGCCATGTGTTTAACCTGGGCCACGGCATTACCCCGGAAGTTAAACCTGAACACGCCGGTGCGTTTATCAGCGCTGTGCATGAGTTCTCGGGGCAATACCACGAGTAAGTGCAGTTGTTGGAAGTGACCCTCGCTAAAACGCCCGGTTAATGCCGGGCGTTTTTTTATGCGTGTAAATAAAATAATTCAGACTTCCCTTATATGTATTTAGGAAGAGTCCTACATATTTAAATATCAGAATAAGTAAAATTTCCCACCCTGATTTCGGGCGGCCATGAATTATTTAAAACTTTCAGGCTGTCACGTAGGAAGTTTCTTAGTTTGTTGTAGTTGCCCGTGGTAGGGCTCTCTCTGTCATATCGCGTTGTTTATATCGTTGTGCGTTTAACAGAGAGCGCAATTTTTATCATTTATATAAAAAATAGAATGAGGCTTATATGGCTATTGCACTGTCAAAGTCCCGCAATTTGATGCTGTGCGCATCATCCTTAACGCTGATGGCTACCCTGTTTACGGCTCAACAGGCAGCTGCTCACGGTTACATGAACTCCCCTCCATCGCGGGCTTATGCATGTCAGCAAGGGCTGAACATTGACTGCGGTGCAGCTCAGTATGAACCGCAGACCGTTGGCGAAGCCCCTAAGGGGTTCCCTGAGTTCGGTCCGGCCGACGGCAAGATCGCAAGCGGTGGCCATGCCAGCTTCGCGGCATTGGACGCCCAGTCGGCCAATCGCTGGCACCTGACTGAAATCAAGGACCACACCATCGACTTCAGCTGGTTCTATACCGCTGCCCATAAAAGTACACGCTGGCAGTACTTCATCACTAAAGGTGGCTGGAACCCCAACCTGCCGATCTCCCGCGACAGCTTTGAACTGACACCGTTCTGCCAGGTTGAAGGTGGCGGCGGCGTGCCTATCGACGGCGCTGCGGGCGGTACAGGCCCGGCCAAAGACAAACACACCTGCTCGATCCCGACAGACCGCAGCGGTCACCACATTATTCTGGGTGTCTGGACGGTTGATGACACTGCCGCTTCGTTTTATGACGTTGTGGATGTCAACATCACCGCGCAGAGCGCAGACCCGGATGGCTGGAAAAACGTCGGTTCGATCTCGCAAACCCAGGCATTGCAGCCAGGCGATTCGGTCAAGGCACGTGCCTTTACCGGCAGCTCCGAAAGCGCTGAATACAGCTTCGGCGTCACCATTGAAAAACCAGAAGAAGGCCAGCCGGCCAACTGGTCCTACAAATTGGCAGAAACCGTGAACGCGGCGAACAAGCCTTTGGTACGTGCAGGAGTACGCAATGAAAACGGTGACATTGAGCCGATCAAAGGCGCAAACACCCTTTACGTGAAGGCCGAGAGCGGCGTTACCCGCTACGAAATGCAGACCGTGATGGTGCCAGACCCGGGTGCTTACCTGCACCTGCATGATGTGGCGCCGGAGTACGTGCTGGTCAAAGGCAAGGGCACTGTTGGCTTCACGGTGATGACCAACAAAAATGTCACGCTTGAAGCCACGGTGTTCAACGCCACCCACAAACAAGTGGGCTACACCAAGCAAACCGTCAGCGCTACCACGTCGCCGGTCAGCATTGCGGTGACCAGCGCACCGGGCGAGCACTCCTTGAAACTGATTGCGACCAGCCAGGATGGTCGTGAAAACTTCCAGGACCTCAAGTCGATCAACCTGACCGGCGAAGGCGGTGCTCAGGAATATGACTTCGTGTTCCCTGAAGGCATTGCCGGTTACAAGGCGGGCACGTTGGTGCTTCAACCTAAAAACGACAAAGTCTATGAGTGCCAGCCGTTCCCGAATTCGGGCTACTGCATTCAATACAACCCGAATGCCAATGGTTTCGAACCGGGCGTTGGTGCGAGCTGGAACATGGCGTGGACTGAGAAGTAACTCCACGTATCAAGTCTGGATAACGTTTTTAATTTAATCGTTATCCACCGACAACTGTAGGAGCGAGCTTGTCTCGCGATCTTTTAAAACAATCAAAAGATCGCGAGGCAAGCTCGCTCCTATACGGTTCGTTTTAACAGTGAGTGATTTTTTATTTATTAATGGCTTACAGATGAAAAGGTTTTGAATAATTTTTCGGGTGCCATAACTCGCCACTTACCGCTCATCTTGAAGGTGCTGCTGTGGGGGGCGTGTTTCGGATATGGCGGGCACTTAGCCTGGCAAGAGTGGTTATACCGCCAGGCACTGGCCGCGCCGGTTATCGCCCCGGCTCGCCCGGCGCCCGCACCTGCGCTTGAGCCTTTTCAGCCAGAGGCCATCGCCAGCGTGCTGGGCCTTGCGCCTGAAGGCGCATTGGCACACAGCGCCGAGC